>JBCCJR010000218.1:0-8450 GCA_039045805.1 Cyanobacteria bacterium P01_C01_bin.118 | reverse complement strand
TCAAATCGTCGATGCCAAAGCGCGGCTGCGTAACTTACGTAAGACAGAGGAATCTGTACTCAAAATCATGGAGCGTTCCGGTGAGATTTCCCAAGTGCTAGAGGTTTCTCGTGAATTAAGTCGTATCCGCGCAGAAATTGAGCAGATCGATGCCCGTGTAAAAAATCTCCAAAGTCAGGTGCGCTACTCAACCATAGATCTGACATTAGCCGCCGCTGTAGCCCCCCAGCCCATTGGTCGTCCGTTAGCGGAAACCATTGGCACTACCTGGCGGGATGCTACACAATCAGTGGGCGATTTGACCGTCGGGCTCATGCAAGTTGGGTTATGGCTGCTGGCCTATAGTCCTTATTTATTGATACTAGCCATTGCTGGCGTCCTGGGCTATCGGACGTTGCGACGACGCCCCAGCGCGTAGGCTTGCTCTAGCAGCCGTAATAGTCTTTGTACCAGGCAACAAATTTTTCGATGCCAACTTCTAGAGGAGTACTAGGGGCAAAGCCTACATCGGTAGACAGCTCCGATACATCTGCATAGGTGGCGGTAACATCGCCGGGCTGCATAGGCATCATTTCTTTTGCAGCCGTTTTCCCTAACGCTTGCTCAATAATTTCGATAAATCGCATCAGCTCAACCGGGCTGTGATTACCAATGTTATAGAGCTTGTAAGGAGCAGTGGTATTAAAGCCATCATCTGTGATGGGCTTGGGCACATGTCGCATCACCCGCACCACGCCTTCAACTACATCGTCTATATAAGTAAAATCTCGCTTCATTTTGCCGTGGTTGTAGACCTGAATAGGGCGGTCGTTTGCGATTGCATCCACAAACTTGAAATAAGCCATATCAGGTCGTCCCCAAGGCCCATAAACCGTAAAAAATCGGAGGCCCGTTGTCGGCAAATTGTACAAATGGCTATAGGAATGGGCCATGAGCTCATTCGCTTTCTTAGTCGCGGCATAGAGCGATACAGGATGATCGACATTGTCCTCCGTCGAGAACGGCACCTTACGATTGGCACCATACACAGAGCTAGACGACGCATAGACCAAATGCTCTACACTGCTGTGGCGACAGCCCTCCAAAATATGAATAAATCCCGCCAAGTTACTATCGGCATACGCATAGGGATTTTTTAAGGAATACCGCACCCCGGCCTGAGCCGCCAGGTGGATGACTCGATCAAAGGACTGTCTCTTAAACAAAGCAGCCATATTGTCGCGATCAGCCAAATCCACATTGGCAAACGAAAACGATGAATGGGGCAACAGCTGCTCTAAACGAGCTTGCTTTAGTGACACATCATAGTAGTCATTAAGATTATCAATGCCATAAACCACATCTCCCTCAGCCAACAGCCGCTTGGCCACAAAGTACCCAATAAAACCAGCTGCACCTGTTACCAAGACATTCATATACAACTCAATTTCGCTTACAGAGATTACTATAGGGCAGCTTTCCTTTAGTTACACCTAAGACCTGAAATAATTACAACTCCCACAAAACCAACATGATTAAAATACGGGAGAAATATGGAAAAAATATGGAGAACGCTCTGTCTATATATAAGGAATGCAACCTAACAAAACCTAGGATGCCTTTAGAAGCTTCTTTAAAGGTTTAGAGTTTGCTTTAAGTAGCACGCTGGGAACAGCAAAGTATTTGCAAGTTTTCCCAAGAACTTCTTTTGTATCCAGCAAAAACTTGAGCTCAAGTATATTGTTCAACGGCACATTATAGAAAGTGTTTGAGCCCCTGAAGCAGACATCTTAAAAGTCTGATAGAGACACATCTTCGCGCACATTTAAAAATATCTTCAGAACGCTAATAGCATCTTTTTTGAAGAAAAAACAACTGTTCTACATCAGTGCTAGGATTGCCAAAGAACAAATGTGAAAGAAGTTAGAAGGACATAGTTGTAAATGCAAGAAATTGACAAGTTAATATCCTTTGATGGGCGGGATATTCGACTTAAGATAGGGCTTTTGGCACCCCAAGCAGGAGGTTCAGTCCTAATCGAATCTGGAGAGACTGCTGTATTAGTCACAGCAACTCAGTCGAACCCTCGTGCTGGCATTGATTTCCTACCTTTACTGGTGGATTACGAAGAGCGCCTCTACGCAGCTGGTCGTATCCCCGGTGGCTTCCTCCGCCGCGAAGGACGCCCACCAGAACGAGCAACACTAGTCAGTCGTCTGATCGACCGACCAATGCGACCGCTATTCCCTAACTGGATGCGGGATGATATTCAAATTGTGGCGACGACTGTCTCCATGGACCATGATGTCCCCCCAGATGTGCTGGCAGCGACAGGTGCCTCATTGGCAACTCTACTAGCCCAAATTCCTTTTTATGGCCCCATGGCTGCCGTCCGAGTCGGGCTAATTGGCGATGACTTTATTATTAACCCCACCTACAAAGAAATTGAAGAAGGGGATTTAGATCTGGTGGTCGCGGGTTCACCCGATGGCGTCATCATGGTGGAAGCTGGGGCCAGTCAACTGCCCGAGCAAGATGTGATCGAAGCTATCGACTTTGGCTATGAAGTCGTCCGCGATATCATTCAAGCCCAAAAAGATATTCTGGCTGAGCTCGGCATTGAACAGGTAACGTTACCTACCCCAGAAGCCGATCCTACTCTGGCGAACTTTTTGGTAGATAAAGCTACGGACGGTATCAAAGACGTTTTAAAACAATTTGAGCTCGCCAAGCCTGAACGAGATACTAAGCTTGACGAGCTTAAGGCTCAAATCAGTGAACAAATAGATGCGCTAACCGAAGACGATCCGATCAAGCTGGCGGTGACAGAAAACGGAAAGGCTTTTGGCAATGCCTATAAGGCTCTAACCAAAAAGCTAATGCGCTCTCAAATCCTTGAAGAAGGCGTCCGTGTAGATGGACGAAAACTTGATCAGGTGAGACCCATCAGCTGTCGCACCCAGGTGCTACCTAGCCGAGTTCATGGTACGGGACTATTTCAGAGAGGACTCACTCAGGTGATGTCTGTAGTCACTTTGGGTACACCGGGCGACGCACAGATGACGGATGACTTACATCCAGATGAGGAAAAGCGCTACCTGCATCACTACAATTTTCCTCCTTATTCAGTGGGAGAAACTCGGCCTATGCGCTCACCCGGTCGCCGAGAAGTCGGTCATGGAGCACTGGCAGAGCGGGCCCTGCTACCCGTATTACCGCCCATGGCTGAGTTTCCTTATGTGATTCGGGTGGTCTCTGAAGTGCTCTCCTCCAATGGCTCCACGTCGATGGGGTCGGTCTGTGGGTCCACCCTGTCTCTGATGGATGCAGGCGTGCCTCTGGCAAAACCCGTAAGCGGTGCAGCGATGGGGTTGATCAAAGAAGGCGATGAAATTCGCATCTTGACGGATATTCAGGGTATTGAAGACTTTCTGGGTGATATGGACTTTAAGGTAGCTGGTACCGATAGCGGTATCACCGCCCTACAGATGGATATGAAAATCACCGGGTTGTCCATGGAGACAATTGCCGAAGCCATTAATCAGGCAAAGCCCGCCAGATTGCATATTCTTTCCAAGATGTTAGAAGCAATTAATGCACCGCGCGCTGAGCTATCGCCTTATGCTCCCAGACTCCTCACCTTTAAGATCGATCCAGAAATGATTGGGATGGTGATTGGCCCCGGTGGTAAGCAGATTAAGAGCATTACCGACGAGACTGGCGCTAAAGTTGATATCCAAGATGATGGTACTATCACCGTTTCATCGGTGGACGGCGCAGCTGCAGAGCGGGCTCAGGCACTAATTGAAGGGATTACCTTTAAACCCTCTGCTGGCGATGTATACGTGGGTAAAGTGACTCGCATCATTCCCATTGGTGCATTTGTTGAATATCGTCCAGGGAAAGAAGGCATGATCCACATTTCTCAACTGGCGGATTATCGCGTTAATAAAGTCGAAGACGAGGTATCCGTTGGCGAGGAAGTATTGATTAAGATTCGAGAAATTGATGGCCGTGGTCGTGTTAATTTAACGCGTCTCAACATCCATCCCGATGAAGCTTCCAAGGCTCGCGAAGCTGCTGGATTGACTGCTCAATAAATTAGCACACAGCGTCTAAACGTTGCTGTAAAACCTGGAGGACCTGCTAGCGAGAGCTCTGCAGGTCCTTTTAATAAGTGCTTCAGTTGCACTGGGTTAAGGTTTATCGGTACGATGCTTCATGCACTATTAAGAGCGAAATTAAACATCTGTGCGAAGAATTGTTATCGCTGGTAATTGGAAGATGCACAAAACCCAGGCAGACAGCCTGGCGTTTTTGAGTGGTTTTTTATCCCAGCTAGAGGCCACCCCTGAGCATCGAGAAATTATTCTATGTTCTCCCTTTACAGCCTTGACCACATTGTCTAAAACCCTGCATGGCTCAAGGGTTATGGTAGGGGCCCAAAACGTTCACTGGGAGTCGTCCGGAGCCTACACTGGGGAAATTTCTGGAGAAATGCTGACTGAGATTGGGGTGCGCTATGTGGTTGTCGGTCACAGCGAACGTCGGCAGTATTTTGGTGACACCGATGAAACCGTCAACCTGCGTATAAAAGCAGCACAAGCCGCCGGGTTAACCCCAATTCTTTGTGTGGGGGAAACCAAACAACAGCGCGACTCAGACGAAACAGAAACCCATATCGTCAGCCAAATTGAGAAAGGTCTGGCAGGGGTGGATCAGAGTAAGCTGATTATTGCCTATGAACCAATTTGGGCCATTGGAACCGGCGATACCTGCGCATCTGAAGAGGCAAATCGTGTGTGCTGGCTAATTCGTTCGCAGTTGGCGAATAAAGATGTGCCAATTCAGTACGGTGGCTCTGTAAAACCAGACAACGTGGATGAAATTATGGCTCAACCCGAAATTGATGGAGCCTTGGTCGGCGGAGCCAGCTTAGAGGCAGATAGTTTTGCCCGGATTGCTAATTATCAATAGGTTCAGCCACTTGCCTCGATATCTCCGATAGGGAGGTTAGGCGGGTTGTTTCTTGATAGGTTTGCAAGGGGGGCGGGTCATTGTGCACACAGAAGTGAGCGTGTACATATATGCGATCGCGCCCCTGCTGTTTAGCATGATAAAGCGCCAAATCAGCTGCTTTTAGCAGTTCCTGTGGATTACGATGCGATTCAGGCAGAATGGTCGCCACCCCCATCGTCAGAGTAATTGATTGACTAACGCTAGATTTACAATGGGGAATGGCAATGCTGGCTAGCTGTTTCTGAATTTCTAGAGCAACGCTGTGGCCTCCTCCGGTATCAGTGCTGGGCAAAATTAACGCAAATTCTTCCCCGCCATAGCGCGCCACCAAATCTCCAGGACGGCGCATACATCTAGTCAGCACATCACTGACTTGAGCTAAACAAATATCGCCGGTGGGATGACCATAGTAATCGTTGTACAGCTTGAAATAGTCAATATCACAAAGAATTAGAGTCAGCGGCTGTTTTTCACGGGTAAGTCGCTGCCACTCAGTATCAAAATAACGATCAAACTGACGGCGATTGGCCAGCCCCGTCAGGCTATCGGTTAAAGCTAACGCCTGTAGCTCTTGTTTCTCTTGTTTTAACTGGTCATGTCTAAAGCTGTGATCTAGCGCAATCGCCACCTCATCCACCAAAATTTTGACCTGCTCTTGCTGCAGCAACGTCCAGTGGTTTGTACTGTCTTTACAACCAATAGCAAATACCCCCCAGGGCTCATTTGATTGAGCTGACGTCAACTGATGGGAATGAAGCAAATTAATCGGCACCAAAAGCCAGGACCCTGGATATTGGATCAACCACTTTTGACACATGGGCTGGTGAGCCTGACCATTGACAGCCATCGGTAATGGTTTACCCAATTTTGCCGCCGCTAGCGTCAGCTCACGATACATCTCTAAAGCCATGCCATCATCAACCACAATGGTATGCAACGATGACTCAACCGAAAGCAAACGCCTGGGGCCATTTTCAAGAATAAACACCCAATCTGCCTGGCAAAAATTCATCAGTTCTTGCACAGCAACTTGATAGACATTTTGAGCATCCAACACCTGCCGAATACGCTGAATCGTTTCTCGTAAACGAATTTGTTGCTGTAATAGCAACTCTAGATGGCGAATATGACTCAGATTTTGTGCAGGCTTGGAGGAGCAATCCATCCTGAGAGAAGGTACAGGGATTTGATTAAGTTGCCCACTTAAAGCATCAAATGCGTTTTTAGACTTAGACCATTCACGTTGCATCAACACTGATGCTTTCAACAACAGCGTCTGTAGCTGGGTCAATGTCTGACTAAAAGACGTATGGTACATAAAACGTCCGAGGACAAAAAAGCATAAGCAGCAACGACACTGTTCATACTCATTGACCTTCGCAAAGACTTATCAACAGGTATTAACAGCCAACAGAAAACACACAATCCAGCTAAGCAGAACTTCTATAAGACAACAAAAGCCTTTCTAGATGCCTAAAGACAGTTTCCAAATAAATCGAAAAAAATATTCAAGTATCTACTCGGCAGCATCTTTGAGATTCGGCATCTGAAAAACATGAGTCCGTTGAGCCTGAGATTTAGCAGCAGAGGCGAGCCGACATTGAGAACAGCACAGCATAGGCACTTTTTCCGCGACTCTTGCTCAATTCCCCACCCTATTTTTTAGATTTGACGGTAAATAACCGCTAATAATGGACCGTTGACAAGGGCATTCTGACGCCATTACTCAAACGGATAGCTACAGACCATCATTTGGTCCCAAATATGTAGAAATGCTCAAAAATGAGCAATTAAAAACTACCTACAGGGAGATATGGATATATTTCGTAATCACCGTTAATAAAACAGTGATATCCAACCTCAGCACCCTAACAACCTTGTTGATTTACAAGTATCAGCGGCAACTTTACGAACTTCTATCGTAGAAAGACTGAAATTGAAACAAACAAATGAACAGATAGCCATACACTAAGCAGAAACGCTTGATATAGATATGGTTGAGCCCAGCAAACAAATCCATATCATGGTCGATCACGCTTTAAAATCTGTAAGAAATGTAAACAATCCTCCAGACACCCTCACAATGTAGTGCCTACCATCAGTAGTTATACGCAGGCCAGACAACTATCACCCAAAGGTCAGAGGTTTAAGAAATGTTCTAGCCCTAACACAACAGAAGGGGGCCAACGTCTGACAGTTTGCACCCATTTGAGATCCGCGTAGCGTCGATCAAGACCACGAGCGGCGGCCCACTGACTTTCTGCTTCACCTCGATTACCGGTTTCCCATAGGACCGCTGTCAAAGCAGCCCGCACATCGGCATAGTTAGGATACTTACGGGCCAAGCTTTTGAGCACCTGCAATGATTTAGCTTGATCACCGACTTCAAATAAAGCGATACCGTAGTTTGCGTACCCTAATGAAAAGCTCGGCTGAATAGTAATAGACGTTTCATAGTCCTTAAGGGCTGCTTCCCAATCCCCCTGTCCTCCCTTAGCATTGCCTCGATTGTTATAGGCCGCAGGATCGTTAGGGGAAAATTTAAGCACCCGATTATAGTCATCAATGGCTTGTTGCCAATTGCCTATCGCCTCATAGGCAGCACCACGATTTAAATATGGATCAGGCTGCAATGGGTCCAAGGCGATCGCCTGTCCATAATCTTCAATCGCGCTTCGGATTTTATTTTGACTGACGCGCACATTTCCACGGTTACTCCACAGCGCTGGCTCATCGGGCAAAGCTTCAATCAGCTTTGTCCAGACGACTTCTGCTAGGTCAAATCGCCCCTGGCTAGTGAGTGAAAATGCCTGTTTACGGAGACCAGCAATATCGGTCAAAGCCAGATCTGTTGATGTATCGGCCAAAGCGGAGGGCACGGCCATCGAGAGAATGCCAAACCACAGACCAAAGACCACTGCAATCAACCGGCGCATAAAATACCAAAACGAGGTTTCTCCTATAGCTTAAGGCGGATCGATAATCCTTAACCTCGAGGCTCGAACATTTGGAAAGATTATTTGGGTAGCCAGAGTTTAATCCAGTCTTTTTCTACACAAGCAATCCAGCCTCCTGGGAACGGATCGGTCTGGGCCCGTTGCGGTGCATTGCCTAACGCTACGAGCTTCTCAATGTGGTCAAAGTTGGGCTGCTGAGCCAAAAGATCTTGCAAGAGATGGCGGGCCACTCGTCTTTGTAATGCCAGAGGGGCCGTCTGAAACCGAATTTGCTTGATACATACATGACCATCGATCAATTCGACAACTGCGTCGTATAGCTGGGCGGCTTGCTCTTCTAAATAGGCGACTTCGGCAGTAAAGATTTCGGCAGTCTGAGCCAGGGTGGTTTCGACATTGGGATTGAAGTGCGATCGCAAATAAGGCATCAACTCTTGACGAATGCGATTACGACGATACTGCAAATCATCGTTGGAGCTGTCATGCCAGATCGGT
>JBCCJR010000217.1:0-8474 GCA_039045805.1 Cyanobacteria bacterium P01_C01_bin.118 | reverse complement strand
TTGCACTTCTTCATGTTGTTTGTGCCAGTGACGGGTTTGTGGATGAGTTCAGTCGGCATTGTCGGCTTGGCTTTGAACCTGCGGGCCTATGACTTTGTCTCCCAGGAGATTCGCGCTGCTGAAGACCCTGAATTTGAAACGTTCTACACCAAGAACATCTTGTTGAACGAAGGTATTCGTGCGTGGATGTCCTCTCAGGACCAGCCCCACGAGAAGTTTGTATTCCCCGAAGAGGTACTGCCACGTGGTAACGCTCTCTAATAACTACATTTCAGGTCGTGACCAGCAATCTACCGGTTTTGCCTGGTGGTCTGGTAACGCTCGTCTAATCGATCTCTCCGGTAAGCTGCTGGGTGCCCATGTTGCCCACGCTGGTCTTATTGTGCTCTGGACTGGTGCGATGACTTTGTTTGAAGTCTCTCACTTTGTTCCTGAAAAGCCCCTTTATGAGCAGGGCTTTATTCTGCTGCCTCACCTAGCTACTTTAGGCTGGGGCGTAGGTCCTGGTGGTGAAATTGTTGATACATTTCCCTACTTTATCGTTGGTGTACTTCACTTAATTTCCTCCGCAGTTCTTGGATTGGGTGGCGTTTATCACGCTGTTCGTGGTCCTGAAACTCTTGAGGAGTATTCCAACTTCTTCCAGCAAGACTGGAAGGACAAGAATCAGATGACTAACATCATTGGTTATCACCTGATTCTGCTGGGTATTGGTGCTTTATTACTCGTATTCAAAGCCACTTTGTTTGGCGGTGTTTACGATACTTGGGCTCCTGGTGGTGGTGACGTTCGCGTTATCACTAACCCCACCCTTGACCCTGCTGTTATCTGGGGCTATGTAATTGGCGCTCCCTTTGGTGGCGACGGCTGGATTGTCGGCGTTAACAGCATGGAAGACATCATCGGTGGCCACATCTGGATTGGTTTGATCTGTATCTCCGGTGGTATCTGGCACATTTTAACCAAGCCTTTTGGCTGGGTGCGTCGTGCCTTCATCTGGTCCGGTGAAGCTTATCTTTCCTACAGTCTGGGTGCGTTGTCCATGATGGGCTTTATCGCGTCCTGTTATGTGTGGTTTAACAACACCGCTTATCCCAGTGAGTTCTATGGTCCTACTAATGCTGAGTCCTCTCAGGCACAGGCCATGACCTTCTTGGTTCGTGACCAACGCTTGGGTGCCAACATTGGTGCAGCTCAAGGTCCTACTGGTCTTGGTAAGTATCTGATGCGCTCTCCTACTGGTGAGATCATCTTTGGTGGTGAGACCATGCGTTTCTGGGACTTCGATGGTCCTTGGCTAGCTCCCCTTCGTGGTACCAACGGTCTTGACCTAGACAAGCTGAAGAACGACATTCAGCCTTGGCAGGTACGTCGTGCTGCTGAGTATATGACTCACGCTCCTAACGCGTCGATCAACTCTGTAGGTGGCGTTATCACTGAGATTAATTCCGTTAACTTTGTGAATCCCCGTCAGTGGTTGTCTACATCTCACTTCGTTCTTGGCTTCTTCTTCTTGGTTGGCCACCTATGGCATGCGGGCCGCGCTCGTGCTGCTGCTGGTGGCTTCGAGAAGGGGCTTGATCGTGAGAGTGAACCAGTACTAGCAATGGACGATCTAGACTAGAACCTAGTCTAAGTTTGTCTAAAAAGGCTTCTGCCGTTGGCAGGGGCCTTTTTTGTTAGCAGAGATCTTTTCTTAGGGAAAAGGTTTTATGGGTTAGCGCCCATAGTCATGGGACCAAAACAGCTTTAAGATATTTTTTGATTAATACTACTGCGATCGCTAAGTTATGAGGTTTCTACGCTCAGTTCATTGGCAGGCCTGGCTGCTGGGTCTATTGATATGTTTCGCTTGTTTCAGTTGGGCAACCCCAGTGCAGGCGGAAAACTTTGATCGACAGAGTCTGAGACAGCAAAGTTTTGCCGGACAAGATCTGCGGGGCAATAACTACACCAGCACCGATATGGCTGAATCAGACCTCAGTGATACCAATTTGCGAGGTGTACGCCTGTTTGACACAAACTTAACTAAGGCAAATTTAGAAAACGCCGATATGACCGGCGCTACGTTGGATGGAGCTCGATTTATCAGAGCTAATCTCAAAAACGCCATCCTTGAAGGAGCCTATGCCTTTAGTACAGACTTTCGTAAAGCCAATATTGAGGGCGCAGATTTTACGGATGTTGACCTGGATGTCAAAACCAACGACATGCTGTGCGAAGTCGCAACCGGAGTAAATCCGGTGACAGGCCGTGCCACTAAAGAAACCCTTTATTGCCCTTAGCTTTGGCTAGAAACTCGGCTTTTGTGAGTTGTTAGCCTATGGCTAAAGCGATCGCATTAAAAACCGGGTTTCTAAGGCAAAGCCCCTTAGCCATAGCCATGTGTAGCCAAAAAGTCTAAAGAAATATCCGACTGTCCGGCACCGTGCCCCAACTGGGTAAACCGCTCCACATACTTACCCAAAATATCCCCTTCCAGATTTACAGCATCATTCGGCTGCATGTACTGCAAATTCGTTTCATCGTAGGTCACTGGGATCACCGCCACCTTAAACCAGTCACCCGTCGAACTACAATCAGCCACCGTTAGACTAATGCCATTTACCCCAATACTGCCCTTGGGCACAATGTAGCGAGCTACCTGGCTAGTGGGCACCGTAAAGCTAATTTCCCAAGCGCTATCAGTCTTGACCACCTCACTCAAATACCCCTGACCATCAACGTGACCAGTGACAAAGTGTCCCCCTATTTTCGAGCCCACTCGCAGCGAGGCTTCTAAATTGACGGGACGGTTCGTGGCAATTTTCCCCAAGGTAGAACGGTTCAATGTTTCAGGAGACGCCGTTACAATAAATCCCTTAGGTAAAATCGTCGCCACCGTAAGACACACACCGTCTACGGCGATACTGTCTCCCAAGCCAATGTCTGTCATGATGACATCACAGGGGTCAAGACAAGTCACCTTGAGCTGATCGTGCTCTAAGGTTTGAAGCTTTCCTAAAGCCTGAATTAATCCGGTAAACACATTCTTATGATGAGGTAGGGACAATAATTTTAGTGAGATAGTGCTGGATTAACCAGCTACTTATCGTACAACTATCAAAACTCTAAACTGCTAAGTAACACATCCATAGAGGTTACGGGTAGAGAACTACAGATAAAGATTGTTGTGTAATACTCAACAAGCTGAACGGACTCTTTTAGCTTAGAAAGGGAATATTATTTGCACCAGCCGTTCGATAGATTTATTTGCTATTGCTGCTTCCCCTACAGCAAACCGCTCTATTTCAAAGGTAGTTTGACACAGTTGCGGATTTTTTCAGGGGCTAAAGTCTAATTATTGGGTCAGATTCCTGCGGAGCCAAGAGGATTAATATCCATGATCGAAATGAAAGTTGCTGGCATTGCACTGGATGCGGTTTCACGAAATCCCGTAATTTTGCTGCGTGACGAATCCGAACGACGAGCACTGCCTATTTTTATTTCCAATGAGCAGGCTCGAGCAATTATTGTCGCTTTAGAAAATGAAGAACCGGTGCGGCCTATGACCCATGATTTATTTTCCAATTTGCTAGACGATTGGGAATTGGCATTGGATCGTGTGGTTATTCATTCCCTTAAAGACAATACGTTTTACGCCACGATGACCCTCAAACAGGGAGAGGTCACTAAGGAACTGGATGCTCGCCCCAGCGATGCCATATCGATCGCATTGAGGATGGGGGCTCCCATTTGGGTAATGGAGGAAGTAGTAGCTGACGCTTCGATTCCGGTTGATCGAGAAGCCGATGAAGCGGAGAAAGAAGCCTTCCGTGATTTTGTGTCTAATTTAAGCCCATCGGACTTCGCTCAGCAGGGGCGTTCATCTAACCAGTAGTTAGGAAAGCAGCCAGGCCCATGCACTATCGGCGCTTTGGCAAAACGGAGCTAGCCCTCTCTGTATTTTCCTTGGGGACAATGCGCTGTCTGGCTAATGCAGAGGTTTTACAACAGGTGCTGACGGCGGCCGTTGGCCATGGCATTAATCACATTGAGACAGCCCAAGCCTATGGTCAAAGTGAACGCTACATTGGCCAGGCCCTCAGAAGTCTAGATCGCTCCAAACTAATTTTGACCACCAAGCTATTGCCTGGCAGTGATGTGGATCGTCTAGTGGATAAGTCCCTAGAACGATTAGGTACTGATTATATTGACTGTCTAGCGATACACGGCATTAATACCTTTGAGCATTTTCAGCAGGTGGACCGGATGGTGCCGGGGCTGACTCAAGTTCTGGATGATGGTCGAGTCAGACATATCGGGGCTTCTAGCCATGGAACCTTGGAGGTGGTGATGGCTGCGATCGCACACCCCATCATCAGCTTTATCAATCTGCACTACTACTTTTTTAATCCCCGCAATGCCCCAGCCATTGACCTTGCCCACCAGCACGATCTTGGTATTTTTATCATTTCCCCTGGCGATAAGGGGGGCCAGCTCTATACCCCCTCCGACCGACTAACCGAACTCTGCGACCCATTTGACCCGCTATTGCTTACCTACCGCTGGCTGCTCAGCGATCCGCGCATCACTACCCTGAGTGTTGGACCAGCCATCGCCCCAGAGTTAACCTGGCCAATGCAGGTAGCCAACCAAACAGGGCCGCTGACCCCATCGGAGCAAACGACTTTAGAACAGATAGAACAGCTGCCAAACATCACCCTAGATACCGACCTATGCCATCAGTGCCATCAATGTCTGCCCTGCCCAGAAGCCATTAATATCCCAGAGGTGCTAAGGCTACGTAATTTGGCTCTGGCCTATGACATGACCAACTTTGGCAAATATCGCTACGGCATGTTTGAGCGGGCAGGCCACTGGTTTCCTGGACGCAAGGGCAACCGCTGCACAGACTGTGGTGACTGCTTGCCCCGCTGCCCACAGCAGTTAGATATCCCGACACTGCTGCGGGATACCCATGGGCGATTAAACGGACCGGGTCGCAGACGTCTTTGGAGCGATTAAATCAACACAACCACTCAAGACTTAACAGATAGCAACAGGTCTATGTCAATTCATCTCAGGAGTCTTAAATTCTTACAAGGGCTGGGTGCTGTCATCAAAAAGCTGAGCTACGGTTAAGCTTGTCCTTTCGGACGGCCCACCTCACCTCTAAAGCGCATTTTTATGGTTGCGATTTCGCAAACGCATCTATCCTCTCAACATCAGTCCACATCTGACGATCGTGTGGCTGTCTTGCTGATGGGGTACGGCGAAGTAGAAAGCTACGAAGACTTTGCCAATTACAACGAACAAGCCCTTAATTTATTGACCGCCAAATTTGCCCCAGTCCCCACCTGGATTTATCCTCCCTTGGCCAAGCTTTTAGCGCTGTTTGATCGTCATGAATGGGACCATCAGCATGACCAGTTTATTTCCCCTCACAATGCCATTTTTGAACGCCAGCGTGAAGGCATTGAACAGCAGCTTCAGGCTAAATGGGGTGAACGTGTAAGCGTTTTTAAGGCATTTAACTTTTGCGCCCCGTTTTTACCCCACCAAGTACTAGCTGAAATTCAGGCCCAGGGTTTTAGTAAGCTGCTGATCTATCCTCTACTGGTGGTAGATTCGATTTTCACCAGCGGTATCGCTGTGGAGCAGGTAAACAAGGCCTTGGCCCAAACCAAAAGCGATTCACACTGGCTGCAAAGCACCCGCTATATGCCATCCTTTTACAATCAGCCAGATTACATTGATCTACTGGCTCGCCAGGTGGAAGACAAAATTCAGCAGCATTTAGCCGTTGCGCATCTGCCATCTCAGACGGGCATCGTGTTGATGAACCACGGCTGCCCCCACAAAGCTAAGGGCTTTACCTCTGGCATTACGGAAAGTCAGCTACTCTATGATGCCGTACGGGAGCGGTTGATTTATAACTATCCATTGATTTCGATCGGCTGGCTCAACCATGACACCCCCATGATTGAGTGGACCCAGCCCAATGTCACCCAGGCCGCCAAAAATCTAATGGACTTGGGGGCAACGGCTCTGGTGTTTATGCCCATTGGCTTTGCCACCGAAAATCACGAAACCCTACTGGATGTAGACCATATTATTGGTCATCTACGGCGCAAGCGTCCGGATGTGACCTATGTACAAATGCCCTGCGTCAATGACAGTCATGAATTTACGGCCATGGCTGCAGGTTGGGTTGATGGGCTTATATCTGACCTGATTGGAGAGCCTGGTGTAGTGGTGAATCCCAATCAGCAGGCACAGTTGGCGGAAGATTTCTCCCACCACAGCCATCACAGTGGCCATCACCATGACCATGCCCACAATGATCATCACCATGACGGCCACGGGCACCACAGTCATAGCGGCCACAAGCATGCTCACCATAGCCATTGAGGCTGACCGGCATTGTTTCTCCTAGATACGTAACAATGGTCAGTAGCAGATCTCTGCTACTGACCGTTTTTGTGAGAGACAACAGTCGCTATCCATGGGTGTATTTGAGCAGTCAATTTTTATCAGCGCCAGTGCCACCACAGTGGAGCGATGTATCTGCGATCGCATCCTGATGCATCAGTGGCTCAACCCCGCCCTACGCTGTGAGCCGATGGGAGACACCTGGAGCACAGACCTGAATAGCCAAACCCGTTTCATCATCCAGGTACCGGTGCTACAGCCCAGCTTAATTAGCACCGTCGTTGAGCGTCGCCCTGGATTAATCGTCTGGGCATTTACTGGCTTTTTTACTGGTCAAGATCGATGGGAGTGTATCCCAGAGAAAACTGGCACTCGTCTACTTAACCGATTTGATTTTGAAATCCCCAATCCCCTGGTAGCGTTTGGTTTTCAAAAGTTTGCCGCCAACTGGACCCAGCAAGACATGAAATCCCAATTAAGGCGGCTAAAACAGGTAGCGGAGAGGGTGGGATAAGAAGGTAAGGGAGGTTAGGAGGAAGGGGAAGTTAGGGAGGAACTACTACTAGCTATGGAGCGCCCTTACTATAGGCTTCTTCCCCTTCGCCTCTCTCTTACCACTCCTTTCCTCTCTTCCTTCTCCTAAAAAAACTACTACCCCAAATTCAGCGGTGGTGCTTCGATAAAGCCATCTTCCTGCAGCACCTCGCCAATCAGTTCCTTATCCTGATTAATACAGTCAGGCTTCTTGGCATATTGGCAGACTCTAGCATAGAGGCGGGCACGGGTGCCTGTAGAGCCATTGGAAAATTGAACAACATCATTAGCGATAGCGACACCGCATACAGGACATGTTTTCTCTTGAGACAGGGTAGCCATAACTTTCACTCGATTTTTTAAAAAGTTCCACTCAGCGTAACTGTGGAACCTACATACAGAGTAAGTACTCTTACTCTTTTCGGCCAGCACTTTTGTATCTTTTAATAACATTTTTAATAAAAACTACCCTTTTTACCCATGCCCAAGTTCTTCTTTTCGCTTCAGCAAGACTTATATGGACTTGGTACGCTTTTTATCAAAGTGTGAAATCATAGGTATTAGTCCCCGCTTTCCCAAAAAAATCTTTTGGAATCAATTTGGGAGCCAGCAACGCCAGATTTGGCGAAACGCTCACCAAATTAGCCAAAATTCCTGCTATGAAACCTGAGGCCACGCTTAATCAATTAAAGGAGCTGCTCCCTGAGGGGCAAATGCCTTCTAGCTTTGGTGTTTATTTCAAAAACACACTGGTGGCCCTTTGCCATGCCTTAGAAGATCACATTCTGGAACAGCCCCAGGGAGCAGAGCCGCTGGTGCTTGTTACCTTTCAGCAGGGTAAATGGTATCTCCAGGAAGCCGATCGCTATGAAGGGTTAGCGCGCTGTTCTCAACAGGTTGCGATCGCAGCAGTGCCTGATAGCGGATTTGGCGACCATGCCACCAGCAAGTTACCCAATGTTGATCTGGTTGATCTAGATTCAAGTGATAGCCTCACCCAGGAGTGGAACTTGATTATTCTGGCTCCGGGCTACGCCGCCATGGTTCTATGCCATGAGCTATCGGACGATGAATATCGTGGCGACAGCCTTCCCTCCACTGATGTTGAACGCAAGTTTTACGGCCTTTGGACCTTTGAACGCCAACCAGTCGAAATAGCCGCCAAAGTCTTAATTGAACGGATGCGGCCTTATGATGCCCCCCTGGCCGATCAGTTAACAGAACGGTTTGAACTCCTCCAGAAAAACCCCTCTAGCACGGCCACCGATTTGAGTGGCGTCGTTTCACGCATTGTTAACTACCTGCAAAGTAGTCAGCAGCAGCTGGTCACCGTCAGCCGCCAAACCCGAGAGCTATGGGAGCTAGAAGGTCAGGCGTCAAAGCTCAATCGCAACCTGGCCGCGAACAAGCTGCAGGCATTTTTGCGGATGGCACAAAAAATTGATCAACGGGACCCGACAAATCCTCTAGCCTCGCTGCAAGTATCTGCCTTGGCGGAAACTTTGGGGCAACTGCTAGATCTCCCC
>JBCCJR010000216.1:0-8502 GCA_039045805.1 Cyanobacteria bacterium P01_C01_bin.118 | reverse complement strand
TACCCCATCTGGGAAGCCGCTTCCCTTGATGAGTGGTTGTACAACGGTGGTCCTTATCAGTTCGTCATCTTCCACTTCCTCATCGGCGTCTTCTGCTACATGGGTCGTGAGTGGGAACTTTCCTACCGTCTGGGTATGCGTCCTTGGATCTGTGTTGCTTACTCTGCTCCTGTAGCAGCGGCAACTGCAGTCTTCTTGATCTACCCCATCGGTCAGGGTTCTTTCTCTGATGGTATGCCCCTAGGTATTTCCGGTACGTTCAACTTCATGCTTGTATTCCAAGCTGAGCACAACATTCTGATGCACCCCTTCCACATGATGGGAGTAGCTGGTGTATTTGGTGGTTCCTTGTTCTCCGCTATGCACGGTTCTCTGGTAACTTCTTCCTTGGTTCGTGAGACCACTGAAGTTGAGTCTCAGAACTATGGTTACAAGTTTGGTCAGGAAGAAGAGACTTACAACATCGTTGCAGCTCATGGCTACTTCGGTCGTTTGATCTTCCAGTATGCATCCTTCAACAACAGCCGTTCTTTGCACTTCTTCTTGGGTGCTTGGCCCGTAGTCGGTATCTGGTTCACTGCACTGGGTATCTCCACTATGGCGTTCAACCTGAACGGTTTCAACTTCAACCAGTCCATCATCGACTCTCAGGGTCGTGTAGTCAGCACTTGGGCTGACGTTATCAACCGTGCCAACCTGGGTATGGAAGTAATGCACGAGCGTAACGCTCACAACTTCCCTCTAGACTTGGCTGCTGGTGAAGCTGCTCCTGTTGCTTTGGTTGCTCCTCAGATCAACGCCTAGTCGCTTTGGTTTTGTAACCTAGCTTAAGTCTTAAGGGCACCTACCCTAGGGTAGGTGCCCTTATTGTCTTTAAATGGGGATAGAAACCACATAGATGAGTCAGTTGCCTCTAAACGCGATAGCGTCTAATGATGCTTGAAGTCCTGAACTATCCTGAACTATGGTTATAAGCTCCAGCAAGCCATTAAAAAAGGAGGTCTATTAAACCTCCCTTTATGGCTAAACACGATTATTTGATGAACATCCTATTTATATTTTGCGCTCTGATGCTATATCCGCAATGGATCAGCCATCGAAGCAGTGTACTCCTAGTAAGCAAGCGTTTCGAGGGTTTCACGTAGATAGCGTCTCACCAGCTGCTCCAAAGGAGTTTTGTCAAGCGTACTACTAGGCAATTCAGATTTCCATCGTTGAAACCCAGCGCTATTGCAAATAGCCCGTTGCAGGCTGAGCCACACATTCGCATTTTCAGAGCTAAAAAGAGTAGAAGATTTAGTAGCCATAGATTTTCGTGTGTAAGCTAACAAACGAAATATTTCATCGTTTTCTTTACTTAAGATAACGCAGCTGTTCAGGAGTTGTTGTGCCTATAGTCACGGTTTGTATCGAGTTGTTTCTATTCAGAACCGTTAAACAAAAGAAATGATAAAAATATCTGTCCACAGGGGATTGCAGACTCTGAATTTGCCCTACAGTCTTGGTATCAAGAAAGGCCCAAGCATTGCGTTAGGTTTGCCTAATAGCAGTGCTGGACCTTTGATGAGGCTCTGAGAATAGTCTTTCTTTGGCTTAGGAGCGACCTGCCAGGGTACGGCGCTTGGTAACCATCTTGAAGGCGTTTATGCGATCGCTTTCTTGCCAGTTGCTAAATTTATCAACACCAATACCGCACTCAAACCCAGAGGCAACTTCCTTCACATCATCACGCATACGCTTAAGCGAATCGAGGTTGCCTTCGTAGACTTGAGATCCGCCACGCATCACTCGGATCTTGCAATTGCGAGTGACCTTTCCAGAGAGAACGTAACAACCTGCCACAGCCCCTTTTCGTACTGGAAATACGGCACGAACTTCCACTTCACCCAAGGCTTCTTCGACTAGCTCAGGCTCAAGTAGACCTTCCATAGCGCCTTCGATATCCTCTAGCAACTTGTAGATGATGTCGTAGTCGCGAATGTCCACACCCAATCGGTCAGACGCCTGTTGTGCCCCCGGCGCTAAGGTTGTATTAAAGCCGATGATAACAGCACCACTAGCCGCCGCCAGGTCAACATCAGTTTCACTAATCTCACCTGGAGCTGCCATTAAGACACGGATTTGTACCTCATCCTGGGGTAGCTGTTGAAGAGAAGCCAAAATCGCTTCGATAGAGCCTTGTACGTCTGCTTTCAGTAGAATATTGAGCTCTTTCAGCTCACCTTCTTGAGCCTGGGCTGAAAGGGTATTCAGGGTCACCCGTCGAGATGCCATGGCCTGCTGCAGTCTGGACTGTCGCTGATCCGCAGCCCGATTATCCGCCACTGACCTTGCCTCTTTTTCAGAAGCAAAGACTTCGAACTCGTCACCTGCCTGGGGGACATCATTTAAACCCAACACCTCTACAGCAAAGGAGGGTGATGCGGCTTCTACTCGGTTTAGGCGATCATCAATCATGGCCCGTACTTTACCAAAGACGGAACCCACCACCATGGAATCTCCAACCCTCAATGTGCCGTTTTGGATCAGAAGTGTAGCTACAGGGCCACGAGCTTTGTCCAGGTTAGCTTCAATGACAGTACCCTTGGCGAGTCTGTCCGGATTGGCATGAAGATCCTCCACTTCAGACTGGAGCAAGATCATTTCCAGCAGCAGCTCCAGGTTTTCACCCGTAATCGCACTGACTGGCACCATAATGCTGTCGCCACCCCATTCTTCAGGAACAAGGCCGTGCTCCATAAGCTCCTGCTTAACGCGGTCGGGACTCGCTGTCTCTTTATCAATTTTGTTGATGGCGGTAACAATAGGTACCTGAGCGGCTTTAGCATGGCTTATAGCCTCAATAGTCTGAGGACGGACACCGTCATCCGCAGCTACCACCAGGACTGCGATATCAGTCACCCTCGTACCACGGGCCCGCATAGCCGTAAATGCCTCGTGACCAGGGGTATCTAAGAAGACGACCTGACGAGTGCTGTCATCATGCTCTACGTCAACGTGGTAAGCACCAATATGCTGGGTAATACCACCGGCTTCTCCACTAGCTACTTTGGCTTCACGAATAGCATCCAGCAATGAGGTTTTACCGTGATCAACATGCCCCATGATCGTCACCACAGGTGGTCTCTGCTGAAGGTTCTCCAGGTCAGCTTCGTCGAGCATCTCAGTGGTTTTCTTGGCCTCAGACTCTGCTTCGGCGGTTTCCACTACGATTTCGAAGGCTTCTGCCACCATCCTTGCGGTGGGAATATCTAAGGTTTGGTTAATGTTGGTGGCAATTCCCTTAAAGAATAAGAACTTAATAACTTCCGTTTCAGGTTCCTTGATTTCTTGAGCTAGCTCATGGACGGTTAGCCCATTGGTCAGCACAATGAGTTCTGGCTTTTCATCAACGACTTCGACTTTGCGATCGCGACGATTATTGCGTGAAGCTCCACCCCGGCTAGGCATGGAACGGCTTTTAACAGCAGCTGGTTTTGCCTGAGTCTGACGAGATTTAGGCTTAGGCGGCCGCATCAAAGACATGTTGATCGGAGTGGTCATGGACTCCTTCGATAGTCCACTCTCGATCTCGTCAATATCTTCATCCTCATCCAGACGCTGAGTGCGACGTTTCTTAGCGGCGTTTTTGTTAGCCCGCTGCCGCATTTCTTCTTCTTCACTTTCTCCCCGAGCTTTATTGCCACCGCGTTTAGGCGGTCGAGCAGGAGGAGCAGGGCGACGCACGTCGGGTCGGCGGGGAGCACCGACTAGTACTGGGCCTTCGCTAATTGGTTCATTATCCAACTCATCCGTATCTGGTTCATCTGTGGATGGCTTCGGACGACGAACCTCGATGACGGGCTTTGGTTTTAAGCTGGGTTTATCCTTAAGCAGCGTGGGTTTTATTACCCTAGGCTGTTCGCCAGCTTCAACTGCAGATGAGCGAGCTCCTGAGTCATTCTCTCGCTCTCGTCTGCCGCCGGTCTTTGGTTTGGGCGTTTGAGAACGATTGGGAGGAGATACCAACCTGGGCTTAATAATTTGTGGCTCAGACACTGCCGGAATAGAGTCTTGCTCAGCCGCTCCATCTGCACTGTCTTGCTGTCTCGCTGCGGGCCGAGGAGACGGTTTCTGAGGTGCTCGCACAGACGGTTTAGGACGACCAGGCCGACTGGGAGGCTGCCTCAGATTCACATTGTTATCTGCAGAGTCGTCGCTATCGGTTTGAGTTGAAGACGCTACAGGTTTCTGCTTTGGTGGAGACGCCTTAGACTCAGGAGGACGAGGGGCCGTTGGCTGATGTCGTCGAATTTCTAAGATTTGTTGCTTGCGAGCCGGACGATTGGGGGCCTTGGGTTTGTTAGCAAGCGTTGGTTTTTGTTTGGGCTTTGGAGCCGGCTTTTGCGGGGATCGCTTAGGCTGTCCTGCTGCAGTCGCACGGATTCGCTCCGCATCTGTTTCAGTGATAGTACTGCTATGACTCTTGACTGCAATGCTCAAACGGTCACAGATGGCCAGAATATCTTTATTGTCTAAATCTAACTCCCGAGATAACTCATATATCCTGACTTTGCCATTGTTCATCCAAATATTCCTCGCAATTTGTTCAAGAAAGGTGTCACATAGACTTACTGCCCTTATCGAAACGACATTACACTTCACCCTTGGGCATACGGGCAATATCTAATTCTATCGATTATTGGTACTAATGTGGCCATATGTACATCTATGAAAGTGGATTTTTTACCCATTTCACTCAATAACATTCTGGCAAGTTTAGCCCTCCCAGCCGAAAATTAGCACAGGTCTTAAATCTTACCTTAGCATCGGCCTCAAAAAACGCCCTAGACCTTTTGGGGTAAGTCCCCGACTAAACTTTCGACTGTTTAAGCGTTTGCTGTATCTGCTGATAGATGTTGTCTGGGACAGCGGTTTTCAGCGATCTGCCCAGGCGATTTTTCTTTTGAGCATAGGTTAAGCAGTCCACATGGGGGCATAGATAGGCTGACCGTCCCATTCCCTGGTTTAGCTGCACTTTACCTGAGGGGTAAGTGCGTACGATCCTGATTAGATTTTGACGGTGACTGGTCCGGCGGCAGCTGATACAGCGTCGATAATTTTTCTCCACAATGTTTTTTATTCTTCTTCAGGTGCACTGTCCTCTGGCGCGATCTCATCGTCTGCTTCAGATTGATTGGCAGCGGCTTGAGCTGCCGCTGCTAGGTTAGCCGCTTTAATCGCCTCCATTTGTGCGGCCAAGGCTGCTGCCGCTTCTTCCTCCTGCTGGCGTTTAGCTTCTAGTTGAGCATGTATTTTTTCGTCTTCTGCTTCGTAGTCGTACTTCGCAGAGTCTTTGATGTCGATTTTCCAACCGGTTAGCCGCGCTGCCAGCCGCACATTTTGGCCTTCTTTGCCAATGGCTAAACTGAGCTGATCTTCAGGGACAAGGACATGGGCTTGCCGATCTTCGGGATTCATCAACCGCACTTCATCTACCCGTGCAGGGCTAAGGGCGTTGGCAATATAAGTGGCTGGGTCAGGTGACCAGCGGATAACATCAATTTTTTCACCCCGTAGTTCATTAACAACCACTTGAATACGTGAGCCTCTAGCCCCAATGCAGGCTCCCACAGGATCAACGTCACGCTCCAGCGTGTCAACGGCAATCTTGGTTCGAGGACCTACTGATCGAGAGGGAGGATTAGCCTCGCGTGCTACGGCAACGATACGTACTACCTCATCTTCAATTTCAGGGACTTCGTTCGAAAACAGTTCGACCACCAGGCTGGCATCGGCACGGGACACCAAGAGCTGAGGTCCCCGGTGGGATCCTTCTGAGACTTTTTTGAGGGCGACACGAAATGTGGCGTTGGCGCGATAGTTGTCATTGGGTAGCTGATCACGTTTTAGCAACTCGGCTTCAACATCGGGCTGGCCGACACCGCTACTCACAGCCATGATTACCGATTGGCGCTCAAATCGTAGTACGCGGGCCTGGAGGATAGTGCCTTCAAGATCCTGAAATTCTTCCTGGATAAGACGCCGTTGTTGATCCCTCAGTTTTTGAGCCAGTACCTGTTTAGTTTGAATTGCGGCCATCCGACCAAAGTCCTTCTGATCTGGTGTGACATCCAGAACAACCTCGTCACCAATTTGTGCCTCGGGGGCCACTTCAACCACCTCAGCCAGCGAAATTTGGTGATCAGGATTGTCAACCGCTTCGACAATCATTTTGCTAGATAGAACTCTAAATCCTTCTTCTTCGGGGTCTAACTCAATCGAGAAGTTCTCGAAGTAGTCTTCGTCAAACTGGGCGCTATCCATTCGACGGGTGCGGCGATAGCGTTCGTACCCCTTGAGCAGTGCTTCTCTCAATGCCTGCTCTACGGCAGAACGAGGTAAGTTCCGCTCACGACTGATGCCCTCTATCATTTCTTGTAGGCTGGGCAGGCTGACCATGGACATAGGCTTTTTCCTCCTTTAATAAAAGTGGGGTGCGGTAGGAATAAAAGTAAAAATGGGGTCGCTAAAAATGGCTTAGATAGGAATGCTGCAGGCCCATGGGGGGATAGTTTGAATGGTAACTGCTGCTGTCAGGGCCGCTCATCACTGTCGTACACTTCATGCTTGATTACTCAGCTGTACCGATTTCACTAATTCAATGGGTAGTGCAACACGTCGTCCTTTTTGACTAATGGCTAGTTTGCTATCTGTACGTTCTAGCAAAGTGCCGACCCACACTTTTTTCCCTTTATGGGGTGTGTGAAGGCTAATTTCGATGGCAAATCCTTTAAAGACAATAAAATCGCGTTCGGTTTCCAGTTGGTTTGAAACCCCTGGGCTGGAAACTTCAAGAACGTAAGCGTCGGGCAGGATGTTAGAGGTCTCTAATGTTTCGCCTAAAGCAATGCTCATGCGTTCACAGTCATCGAGACTCGTATCCGTTTGGCTGAGGTTACGAACGTCAATGCGTAAAACCGGTGGACTATGGTTTGTCTGAAAAACCACGTCCACTACTTCTAACTCCAGGTCAGTGGCAATGGGGTTTGCTATTTCGAGCACCTGTGGGATGACAGGATGGGCCATGGAAACACGTACAAATTAACCAAAATAAAAAGTGGGCCTTGCGTCCCACTTCTCACACAATCATTCTTGAACTGGGGCAGTAAGGATCTTAAATAAAAGACATATCCCAAGAGCAAATGCCTATGGGCCTTTACTGCGTTACACAGTCTAGCGTGTTTTTCTCTGCTTTGATTCAATTCCTGTTGCTTGAAACAGTTCAGCAACCGTCGAGCAGTAGGTGTCCATACCAAAACTGGCAGGCGTCAGAGGATTTTGATAAGTAAAATGACGATACTTTAAACAAAATCGATCCCAGTCTTCCATACGGACGTTAAAGAGCTTAATAAAGAAGTCTATAAGCCTTTGAGATAAAGGGATTCGAAAATAAATGGACCGTCCAAAATAGTGGCTGACGGCGCTAACGGCCTCATCGACAGCGAGAGCGGAATTACCTAGGACAAGTTCTCGCGAGTTACCGGGTTGGGGCGGATGATCGACTAAGTGGGTGACTACTGTGCCGATATCCTGAGCATGGATAAAGTGCAGTGTGCCGTCGGCGCTAAAAAAGCGAATTAGATCGATCCACTTAGTTACCTCTGAAAGGCCACTAGAAATATGGGAATAGGGTTTGTTGGTATCACCTCCAAAAACCAATGTGGGAAAGAGCGTAGTAATTTTTGGGAAAATTGCCAGGTCTGGAAGTTTTTGGTGGCATTGGTATTTGCTGCGGATATAGTCAAAGGTCACCTGCCCGGCTACTTCCAGGGGCTGGTTTTGACGGTCTAGAATGCTGGCGGTGGAAAAGTACAGTACCTGCTGAACTCGATCGGGATCTAATAAATCCATGAGTTGCAAATTAGCAGTGACATTAATGTCATAAATTTCTGGTGCACCTCCCCAGGATGTGGCGATCAAGATGGCGCTATCCATCGTTCCTAAAAGGTTTGCGAATTGATGAATATCGCGAATATCGCCTTCTAAAATATGAACCCTCGGCTGATGGTCGATGTTTAGCTGCAGCTTGGCTGGATTGCGCAGCAACAGAAAGAGCTCATGGTGAGTATGTTTAAGTAGGCTCTCAATAACATAATGTCCGATACAGCCACTGGCTCCGGTGATAAAAATTCTTTGTGGTGTTGAATCTAATCGTGTGGGATCTGCCAGTTGACTCACGGGAGGTTAGTGGGCGTAATATTGAGGCTTTTTCCACATCCTTCGCTACCGGTTTGGGAAGGGAATTGAGCATTTCAGATACTAGATGTGGGATTTAAGTATCCATCCTATTACCTTGAGTGACGGTTCTAACAGCTATTGTGACGCCTCCCAAAATGTATAACGAGGCACCACGTTCCAGCGTCATCACTCTAGAACGTGGTGTTTGGCTACTTATGCAGGAACGGCTAATAAGTCTTCAAGCTGTTTAGCAGTGGCAAAGAAGTGGGCTGCATTTTCTTC
>JBCCJR010000215.1:0-8586 GCA_039045805.1 Cyanobacteria bacterium P01_C01_bin.118 | reverse complement strand
GCATTACCCAAATAGGACAGATGGGCAGCGTTGGTTTTGGTGCCCAGGGTGGACTGCTTTACTTCAACAAAGTTACCAATACGACAGCCTTCGCCAATCACCGCCTGTCCCCGCAGATGGGCATAGGGACCAATGCGAACCGCTCCTTCAACGGTACTGTCGCTGATCACAGAGTAGCGAATGGTGGTATCGGCACCGATGGTGCTGTTTTCAATTAGGGTGCCGGGACCAATGTGACAACCAGCGGCAATCGTCGTTGTCCCCCGCAGGTGGGTTTCAGGTTCAATCACCACATCGGGTTCCACCGTCACTGTGGCGTCGATGGTAATACTGTCGGGATTGATCATCGTGATGCCTGACAGCATTAGTTCATCTTTGATACGTCGCTGAAGCACCGTGGCCGCATCCGACAGCTGTTTGCGATTATTGATACCCGAAATCTCTTCGATGTCGTCCACATCCAGGGCCATGACCGGAGAGAGATCCTTAACCACATCGGTTAAATAATATTCATTTTGATCATTGTCGGACTTGAGGTGAGGCAGCACCTCCATTAGTTTCTGCCAGTTAAAACAGTAAATGCCCGAGTTAATACGTCGATTGGCCCGCTGCTCAGGGGTACAGTCGCGGTGCTCGATAATCTCAGAAACAATATAGTTCTCGTCACAAAAGACACGGCCATATCCGGTGGGATCTTCAAACTGGGCGGTCAAAATGGTAGCGGCATTGTTGTTGCCCACATGGGTGTGCACCATTTTGGCAATGGTCTCAGGCCGCAATAGGGGCACATCACCGTTAAGCACCAGCAGATGGCCCTCAAACCCGGCTAACGCAGGTATCACCTGCTGCACAGCATGCCCCGTGCCCAGCTGCTCCGTTTGCTCAACAAACTTTAACCCATCCACATGGCTGAGGGTAGAACGCACCTGGTCAGCCGCATAGCCCACAATGGCAATCTGACGGTCCACCTGCACCTGGCCCAGACTAGCCAGCACATTTTCCACCAGGGTGCGACCACCGAGGGGATGCAGCACTTTTGGAAGCCGCGATCGCATCCGAGTTCCCTTACCTGCCGCCAATACTGCCACTGCCAATGCGTTACTCATAATCCCTGGGACGTAAAATATAACTGTAAAAACGTTTGAAATTACGGGAGGAGTATACCGCGCAGCCGTTAACCTTCCCAAGTATGCTGCCTTACCTCCCCCTCTCCCTCTCCCCCTCTCCCTCTCCCCCCCTCCTCCTCTCCCCCTTCAACCACCGTCGCCGCCACTCCCCCGTTGACTCCAACGAACATCCCTGCTGCTCCCAAACACGGGCAGCCATAATAGCCTCAGCGGTAGCACTCAGTGTAGGGTCACGATAGGGAACCGCCGCCCGAGTTTGCAGATGCTCCTGCTCTTGCTGAGATAGGGCAGGTAAAGGCCGCTGATCCCTGACGGCGATGGTACAGGGCCAGTGGCGACCGGTGCCGGGCAATGAACCAATAGTCAGACCCGCCAGACCCATGGCAGTACGGACAGCAGCGGCACAGGAGTAAGTAGCCAGAATGCCGCTATCTGCCAAACACTGCGCCGTCAGGGCAAAAAACTCTACCGTCCACAGCTGGGGGCAGCGAGTGGGGGAAAAGGGATCAAATAAGATAGCGTCCGCTTGCCAACCTTGGGATGCCAGGGGTGGAAGGGTATGGCGAGCATCGCCGATGATCAGCTGCAGGTCCAGTGTGGGACTTTTGAATTGCCCATCTGTGGCCAAGGCTTTGAGGATGGTTTGGGTAATTGGGGTCCAGTGGTGGATCAGGTTATTTGAGATCGCATCCTTGGGCACCGCTGCATTGATTTCTAAAGCCCGAATCGTCACCTGACAGTCAGGATTAACCTGCTGAATCGTATCCAGCGCTGCCGCCGTGTTATACCCCAGCCCGTAGCAAACATCTAAAATTGACAGCCGCTCTGCCTTTGCCAGTTCTGGAATATTAGCGGCATTCACATAGTTTTGCTGGGCATCGGTATAGGCCCCGTTACGACAGTGAAAATGCTCCCCAAACTCCTTTGAGTAGAACGTGGCCGAACCATCTCCAGTGATTTTTGGAATAAAGCCATTAGAGTCAACCATGGGAAATGAATTCGGAGTTCGGAGTTCGGAATTCAGATCATTCTATGGGAGGAGCAGCGTGTTATGAATGAATTCTACATTCCGAATTCCTAACCGGAGCCATAGCCATTGATTGACCTGCCCCACATTGTCAGCCCCCAGTGGTTAGCCAAACACCTTGACGGTGTAACTATCATCGACTGTCGGTTTTCCTTGCCAGAACCCGATTTAGGCCAACAGCAATACGACTCGGGCCATATTCCCGGTGCTTACTACTTGGACCTCAACCGTCATCTTTCCAGTGCAGTTTTGACCCACGGCGGTCGTCATCCAATGCCTGACTGGCCCCGGTTTGTCCAATGTTTGAACCGTGTGGGTATTCAGTCCGAACCGGCTACCCCCGTCGTTATTTACGATGCTTCCCGGTTTGCCTTTGCCGCCCGTCTTTGGTGGATGCTGCGCTATTTGGGGCATGAAAATGTCGCTTTGTTGGATGGGGGTATCAATGGCTGGACCGAGGCAGGGTTTCCCCTTAGTGATGAAACGCCTCCTGATCAAGTCGGCAACTTTGTCTCTCAGCCTCAGGCTGACTGGGTGGTGGATATCGACTACGTGCGTCAGCATAAGGATGAACCAGACACAGTGGTGATTGATTCACGGTCCGCCGATCGATTTCGGGGGGAGCGAGAACCCATTGACCCCATTGCCGGTTCTGTTCCTGGTGCGGTGAACTATTTTTGGAAAGACATTAGTACGGATAAGGGGCTACTAAAATCTTCTGAAGAACTAACTACCCACTGGCAGTCTGTGGATGATGCGGATGAAGTGATTATTTACTGTGGTTCTGGGGTGACGGCCTGTGTAAATTTGTTCTCTCGGATGGTGGCGGGCAAACCCATGGGTAAGCTTTATCCCGGTGGCTGGAGCGACTGGTGTTCTTATTTGTAAGCTATGGAGCCGTTAAGAAACTACTTCATGAGGAAAGCCTGAAAGGCTTGTTAAGCCATGATGTCAATGAACAAGGCCATGATTTTAATTTTTAACAAGCCCTATGTCCATCCGCATCTATGGTAATCGTGCCATTAAAACTCTTCCTGGACAGGCTACCCGACCCACACCGGCCAAGGTGCGGGAGGCGTTGTTTAATATTTGGCAGGGGCAGGTGCAGGGCTGTCGCTGGTTAGATCTCTGTGCTGGCAGCGGTGCCATGGGGGCAGAAGCGTTGTGTCGGGGGGCAAGCGCCGTCGTTGGTATTGAACAATCAGGGCCTGCCTGTCGCATTGTTCAGACTAACTGGCAGTCTGTTGCTAAACCAGAACAATCTTTTCAAGTAATTCGGGGGGATGTTACCAAGAAGCTCAAGAGTTTAGATACATCGCCGTTTGATCTGGTGTATTTTGATCCACCCTATGCTGGAGGACTGTATGGGCCGGTTTTGGAGACGTTAGTGCAACGTTCTTTATTGGTGGAGGGGGGTGCGATCGCAGCCGAGTACACTCCCGACCATTGGCAACCTGAATCCATTAGCGGGTTAACGCTACAACGAACAAAGCGATACGGATTAACCCACCTGGCATTTTTTGAGATTGCATAGCAGTCTGTCGGAGCAATCTTTTTACAGGCAGACCATACAGAGGCTGATGGGCCAACAGCTAGCCAGGTTAAATATTTGACCAGACTGAATTGTTGTTTACGATTTTTGTGAACAAGTTGCAACAACTCAAACACCATCAAAATAGCGGCCACTAGCAGGAACCTCTACACTAAAGGCTGACTCAATGTAGTGGCCACTAGCAGGAACCCTTACACTAAAGACTGACTCAATAAATTAAAGTCAGTCCCCAGCATCATGATTAAAGTTTCATCAGTTCGATGGGTTAAGCCTGTGTTGGCAATGATGCTGGTATCGGGTTTAGTGGTCGCCACACCAAAACCTGGTTTATTAAGCGCTCAGCCAGTTCTTCTAAGTCAAGTTGATTCAGAAACCCTTAAACAACAAATCACAGCGTTTTATGATCAGGGACTGTATGCCGAAGCAACGCCCTTAGCAGAAGAGCATTTAGCACTTGTGGAGACTCAGCTAGGGACGGAACATCCGGAGGTGGCCACCAGTCTGAATATGCTGGGGTTGCTGTACCAGGTCCAGGGTCGTTATGACGAAGCAGAGTCGATCATCCAGCGGGCGTTGGATATCCATGAAACTCAGCTTGGCCCTCAGCATCCGGAGGTAGCTACCAGTTTAAATAATCTGGGAGACCTCTATGGGCTCCAGAGGCGCTATGACGAAGCTGAAGCGTTGATTCAGCGGGCATTGACTATCCATGAAACTCAGTTAGATCCGCAGCACCCAAAGGTGGCCATCAGTTTGAATAGCCTGGGCAAACTTTACAGTGCCCAGGGCCGCTATGCAGACGCCGAACCAGTGTATCTGCGAGCCTTAACCATTCGTCAAACCCGATTTGGTTCTCAACATCCCGATGTTGCCCGCAGCTTAAACAATCTGGCCGGAGTCCACTACAGCTTGGGAAACTATGAGAATGCCCAGGCCATGCTTGAGCGAGCCATAGACATCTACCAAATGCAGTTGGGGCCTCACCATCCAGACACCCTCAGGGCCTACCAGAATTACAAGCTTTTACAAGAGACGATTAATCAGCCGTAACCTTGCAAAATTCAAGGTTATACAACGCATAAAAAAACATTAATGGTAGATTCTCCCTAAGAAATACCCAAGATTTATTTCTGTTATTCCCCATGAGACTACCCTTTGGTACAAGGGTGTAAAAAGTAGTCTCTAGTTATAGCGTTTCTCAGTCACGTGGGGTACATTCTCAGAGCTAAAGCTTTCCAGTAAAAGGATCGGTTGCACCTCACCAGGTTAGGAAACGCTATATAAAAATGAATTCGGAATTTTGAATAAGTCCTCTGGACGACCTAACGGTACGGAAGTCGGAAAGGTGAATGCATTCCGTAGGGCTTTGCCCTTCTTGTACAGTACTCCGAACTCCGAACTCCGAACTCTCCCCCTCCCCCTTTCTCATTGATATCCGGTTTACTTATGGGTCTCCTTAGAAAAATTGGCTGCAAAAGTTAATGTTTTAAGACACAATAGAGACTAAAGCAACATGTATGTTGTTAAAGTCGTGCTTTTGTAGGGTATTCCTACAGAGCACTTCGTTGAGGAATATGAGAGGTAACCCATGGTCGTAGCTGCACCGGACACTGCAAAACCTGCCGAGAAGCGTCTTACCATCACCACAGGTGAGATTGCAGAAAATACCACTACTATCCGTTCCCTGGACTGGGATCGGGACCGGTTTGACATCGAGTTTGGTCTGCAGAACGGCACTACCTACAATTCCTACCTGGTGCGGGGGGAAAAGACGGCCTTGATTGATACCTCCCACGCTAAGTTTAAGCAGCTTTACATGGATGCTCTGACGGGTTTAATCGACCCGAAGGAAATTGACTATATCGTTATTAGTCATACCGAACCGGATCACAGCGGTCTGGTGAAGGACTTACTGGAAATAGCGCCCCAGGCTGTAATCGTTGGTGCAAAGGTAGCTATCACGTTTCTGAAGGATCTGGTACATCAGCCCTTTGAGGCACATCCAATTAGAAGTGGTGACACCCTGGATTTAGGCAATGGCCATGTGCTGGAGTTTGTAAATGCGCCTAACCTCCACTGGCCTGACACTATTTTCACTTACGATCAAAAGACGGGCATCCTCTACACTTGTGATGCCTTTGGTGCCCACTACTGCAATGGCGATACCTTTGATGAAGACCTGGATGCTCTGTCTCCTGACTTTCGTTTTTACTATGAGTGTTTGATGGCTCCCAATGCCCGCTCGGTGATTTCGGCCCTAAAGCGCATGGATAAGCTTGGGGAAATTAATACTATTGCAGTGGGCCATGGTCCTTTGATTCGCAACAATCTAGAGGAACTGACCGATCGCTATCGCCGCTGGAGCAATGAGAAGAGTAAGGTCGAGGACATGGTGGTGATGTTCTATATATCCGACTATGGGTATTGCGATCGCATCTCCCAGGCCTTAGCAAAAGGCATAACTAAAACTGGCGTTGCCGTTGAAATGCTGGATATGCGTCTAGCCGATCCCCACGATGTGACTGAACTCATTGGTCGAGCTAAAGGCATTGTTATGGGTATGCCCCCTTCTTCGGGGAAGGTGGCTGAAGAAATCCAAACCGCCCTTAGTTCCGTTTTGGCCGCCGTTGATAAAAAGCAAATATTTGGCTTATTTGAGTCTTACGGTGGGGATGATGAACCCATCGATACTCTACACACCAAGTTTCAAGATTTGAACCTTAAGGTGGCCTTTGAGCCTATTCGCATTAAAGATACCCCCTCTGAAGCTCTATATCAGCTTTGCGATGAGACCGGGACTGACCTGGGTCAGTCCCTGGTTAAGTCCAAAAAGTATAAGAAGATTGCCAAGCTAGATGGTGATTTGCAAAAAGCATTAGGCCGCATCAGCAGCGGTATGTACATCATCACCGCTGCTAAAGGTGAGATTACCAGTGCGATGTTGGCCTCCTGGATTTCCCAGGCCAGCTTTAAGCCCCTGGGCTTTACGGTGGCCGTCGCTAAGGACCGTGCTATCGAGTCACTGATGCAGGTAGATGACACCTTTGTGCTGAATATTCTTGAAGAGGATAACTATGCTCCTTTGATGAAGCATTTTCTAAAGCGTTTTCCCCCTGGTGCAGACCGATTTTCTGGCATTCGCACTCGCCCTGCCAAAAATAAGTCTCCTATTTTGGCTGATTCTCTGGCTTATCTAGAATGTAAGGTGACCACCCGGATGGAACTAAGCGATCACTGGCTGGTATATTGCATCGTTGATGATGGTAAAGTTTCCAAGGATGAAGCCAGCACAGCAGTTCACCATCGTAAGGTTGGCAATTACTATTAAGTAGAAACTCTTTTTAATTGAAGACCTTGGCAGGGAGCTGGACGGGTGAAATGTATGTACCATTCACCCGTTTGCTTTTTAGGAAATCAATGCAGCAAGCACGCCATAACAACTGCTAGATACACAACAACAATATACCGCCATAGAAGAGCTTTACCAGCAACTAGCCAATGTCAAAATGGCCGTTGAAGCAGGTGCAGAGTTAGACTCAACTCTCGGATATATCGTAACGAGGTAGCCATTGGTTGGGCCAGAAATGCCGTAAACCGGTTTGAGCGCGACAATCGTGATTTTGATTTATTTGACTGACATGAGGATTACACTTACTGGATAACGGGTCTGGCTACTTTGTATGAAAGTGAAGGCCAGCTTGGTCAAGATTATGATCTGTATGCAGCGGCGTTGGATACTCTCAGCTCGATTGCTCCCCGGATGTCTAACTGGCCGCTGACAACTACAGAGGCGCGGTATTTGCGATCGCATCCAAACCATACATTTAGAGCCAGAGCCTAAAAATAAGCTTTAGGCCACACTTCACCCAATAAAACACCGCTAAACTAACACCACATAGCGGAGAATCCCCCTGCCGCCGTTTGCACTGACCCATGGCAAGAACCTCAGACATATCTCTACTAGCAACCGTTGACGAAGGGTTATCCTTTGTCACAGTCGACCAGCTCAAAAAACTGCTACCCCTCTTACCCAAATCCATTAAAGCCACCCGTAAAGCAGACCTGGTGGCCGCAATCTCAGTTCAGCTCACCGGCAAATCTCTTAAAAAACTGTGGCAAGGGCTAACCGAAATTCAACAGGCCGTCGTCGCAGAGGCCGTTCATGTCACTGACGGTACCCATGATGCTGGGGCATTTATCGCCAAATATGGACAAAAGCCCAACTGGGGTACGTTTGATTCCTATAGTTATCGAGCAGAACCCACGCCCCTACAGTTCTTTTTCCTACCGACAGGCACCTATGGTCGAAATCTCCATATGCCCATTGACATGCAGGTTGAACTAAAAGCCTATGTGCCAGAACCCAAACCGTTAACATTAGCGATCTCGGAGAATCCCCCCGACAACTTCAAGGTCCTTGATAACTATTTTGATTATAAAAATCGTCGTCATGTCTCCCAGGAAAGAGAGGTAGACGTCCGTCTATGTGCAACAGAACGCCTGGCCCAGCAAGACTTACAGAGTGTTCTACGGTTAGTGAATCTGGGTAAAATCAGCGTCAGTGATAAAACCCTGATGCCCACCAAAGCCACCCTCAAGGCTGTTGCCAGTGTACTCCAGGGAGAAGACTACTATACCGAAGCAGATGAAGAGCCGGACCTGGACTATCTAGAGCCCATTGGCACGATCAAGCCCCTGGCCTGGACTATGCTGCTACAGGCATCGGGGTTGACCATCCTGGAAGGCAAAAAACTCAAGCTGAGCAAAACGGGCCAAAAGGCCCTGACAGCGGCCCCAGAAAAGACCTTCAAAACTCTTTGGAAGAAGTGGCTTAAAACCACCATCCTGGATGAGTTACGACGGGTGGACAATATTAAGGG
>JBCCJR010000214.1:0-8606 GCA_039045805.1 Cyanobacteria bacterium P01_C01_bin.118 | reverse complement strand
GCATTGGTCTCAGCCATAGTCCATAATCCCAAGATCGCTAGCAGAATAAAGATAAAGTCTCCAGCCACAATCCCTGCAGTTGTAATCGCACCATGGATAAATCCTGATGCAATCGATCTGGCGACAACGGCAAAAACGCTGAGGCTAGGAATAATGGCTAACACAAACATGGTGCCAAATAACGCGCTCATAGTGCTTATTGACATGGCACATTCCATCTAGTTACTCTCCTACAGCAATTTGTAGGATACCTATCATAGTCCCTACTGAGGTTCTAGCTGTGGAACACTTTGATTGTATAGAAGGCGTCACTGCAGTCTTTATCGTTTAAAGCGCATAAAAAAAGAGGCAAGGAGATTACCTTGCCTCAAAATAAACTGCCTTAGGATATTGCAGACCAAACTTACTTAATAAATAGCATCTCCTGGTAAGTGGGCAGAGGCCAGAACTCATCAGCGATTTCGCCTTCTAGGGCGTCGGCATACTCTCGGACTGCATCCATCAGCGGACGCAGTGTAGAGGCACAGTAGGTCATGTGCTCCCCCGTACTACCAAAGTCATGTTTCCCCAGGGCATCCCCCAGCTTGGTCACAGCAGCTACCATCGAGTTTGTCAGATCTGCCACTTTTTGAGCACTCCCCTTTTCAAGGGAAACCCCCAGACTTTCCAGACTTGAGATGGTGGACGACAGCTTAGACAAGTAGCTAACCGCCGCTGGATAGATCTTAGTCTTAGCCATGTCAATCACTAGCTTAGACTCCACTTCAATCGAGAGAATATATTGCTCGGCATACACCTCGAAACGGCTTTCCAGCTCAACCGGTGTCAGTACCCCCGTCTTTTGGAACAGGTCGCCAATATATTCTTCTTGTAAAACGGGTAGGGCATCGGCAGTGGTGGGTAAATTAGCCAAACCCCTCTCCTCAACGGCCATTTTGTGCCATTCCTCAGAGTAGCCGTTACCGCCAAAGACAACGTCACCGTGCTGCTCCATCACTTCTTTAAGCACTGTGAGAATGGCGGTATTGAGGTCTGTGTCACCGGAGAGTTCGGTTTCTAGACGATTGCCAATCCATTCTAGGGAATCGGCCAGCATGGTATTTAGAACAATCAGCGGCCCTGATACCGACTGACTTGACCCCACCGCCCGAAATTCAAACCGGTTACCGGTAAAGGCAAAGGGGGAGGTTCGGTTGCGATCGCCCGCATCCTTGGTCAAATATGGCAACACATCCACCCCTAGATCCATAACGCCTTTCTTTTTAGATTCGTTAATGGAACCGGTTTTGATTTGGTCAAAGACTTCTTCTAGCTGAGTGCCCAGATACACTGACATAATCGCCGGAGGGGCCTCGTTAGCGCCCAGACGATGGTCGTTGCTGGCAGTTGCGATCGCAGCCCGCATCAGTGGACCATACTTGTGCACCCCGCGAATCACCGCACCACAGAACACCAAAAATTGAGCATTCTCATGGGGAGAATCTCCAGGATCCAGGAGATTACCCTGGGTAGAGTTACCCACGGACCAGTTAACGTGCTTACCGGAGCCATTGATACCGGCAAAGGGTTTCTCATGGAGCAGACAGATAAAGCCATGCTTTTTAGCCGTGTGGCGCAACACCGTCATAATCATTTGCTGGTGGTCGCTAGCCACGTTGGCCGCTTCAAAGTAGGGGGCAATTTCAAACTGCCCTGGGGCCACTTCGTTGTGCCGAGTTTTAGCAGGAATGCCTAACTTGTAGAGCACTTCCTCCACATCCTGCATAAATACCTGCACCCGCTCTGGAATCGCACCAAAGTAGTGATCGTCAAACTCCTGCCCCTTGGCCGGAGCCTTCCCAAATAGCGTACGTCCGGCTAAAAGCAGATCGGGACGCTGACTAGCAAAATTGGCATCCACCAAAAAGTATTCTTGCTCCGCTCCACAGCTGGAATTAATGTGGGCAATGTCGGTATTTCCCAACAGTGACAACACTTTATTAGCCGCTTTATCCATCGCCGCAATGGAGCGCAATAGCGGTACCTTTTTGTCCAGCGCTTCTCCAGTCCAGGATACAAATACGGTGGGGATACACAACGTAGCGCCGTTATCTGTATCCATAATGTAGGCCGGGCTAGTCACATCCCAGGCCGTATAGCCTCGGGCTTCGAAGGTACCCCGAATCCCTCCATTGGGAAACGACGAACCGTCGGGCTCACCCTGGACTAATAACTTACCGGAAAATTCTGAAATAACCGTACCATCACCTTGGGGAGCGATAAAGCCATCATGCTTTTCAGCGGTGAGGTTGGTCATCGGATAAAACACGTGGGCATAGTAGAGCGCCCCCTTCGATGTTGCCCAATCTCTCATTGCATTGGCAACAGCGTCAGCAATGGAGGGATCTAGTTTTTCTCCCGTAACAATTGTCTTTTTAATAGATTTAAATACTGCCTTGGGCAATGTTGCCTTCATTTTTGGCAGGTTAAAAACATTCTCTGCCCAAATTTCTTCAAGCCCAGCTACGGACTTGGGGGGCAGCGGTTCCCTATTGACAATTTGGCTAATGGCTTGAACTCGGCCTGCATTTCCACTCATATTTTTTTATCGGAACTAACTGCATGATCCTACTGAACCCCTCTTATCGAAATAGACAGCAGGGATACCAAACACAAATTATTTGAGCTATTTGAGACTAAAATTTGACTAGTCTGTAGGGATAGCTGATAGGCAGCCGTTGGTTGCGCCCGTAGCTGCGACTGCGCCCTAGCTGTGACTGCGCCCGTAGCTGTGACTGCGCCCATAGCTGTGGCCGTTTCAAAATGTAGCGCAGAAAAAAACAGCGCTACTAATATAGTGAACTTCTGGCCCAGCCCTAAAGCTCAAAAATTGAAAAATTATCCAATCTTGAACGTTAGAACCCACATTCTGAAGCCCATACATTAGTAACGCCCCTTGCATAGGAGTGATAATAATCTATGCTTTATGCTTGACTGGAGATAGTCTACGGGTGAAAAGTGGGGCCGACTGTACCCAACACTACAAACACGTTATTTCTCCAGGACAAAGTGAATATAGGGGGCGTAGAGATCCGGCTCTAACAAAAATGAATCATGGCCTTTATCGGAGTGAACGGTGATGTGTTTTACATTCATTTGGGCCGCTTCGAGGGCTTTTACAATCACCCGCTGTTCTTCTGGATAAAAACACACATCAGAATCCACACTAAAAATCAGATACTGCTGGTGACCACAGTCCTTAAATAAATCAGGCTGATGAGCATTTAGGTTAAACCGCTGCCACATAGCCATAATGCACAGATAGCTATTGGCATCAAAGCGTTCTGCAAATTTCTTTCCTTGATAAAACATATAGGACTCAATGGGGTTAGACAGTTCATAAAAATCCCCCACTGACTGTTGCACGATGATTTCCTGTTTGGCTCGTTTGGCCATCACCCCCAAGGAAACAAATGTTTTATGGGAAATAATTCGGGCCAGCAACACTCCATCTTTGGGGGGCACATGGTCGTAATAGTCCCCTCCGTTAAACTTTGGATCATTGCGAATCGCCAGGATTTGCTCAAAATTGTGCACACGATGCAGCACCGTTGTTTCTAACCCGGTGGCAATGGGCAATACATTATTGACCCGCTGGGGACAGCGGGTGGCTAACAAAATAGACAGCATCCCCCCCACGGAACCACCAATAACCGCATGGAGACGGTCAATCCCCAGATGGTCTAACAAACACAGCTGGCTTCGAATCACATCCCAGGCACTGACCTGGGGAAACTGGCTACCGTAGGGTTTACCAGTGGCTGGATTTGTAGATCGAGGCCCCGTCGAACCGTAACACCCCCCCAAATAGTTAGCACAGAGGACAAAATAACGGTCGGTATCCAGAGCTTTGCCGGGACCAATAAACGCATCCCACCAGCCCTGGACACATTCATCGGTCCACAGCGGGTCTACACCGGGAATTGCCCCATTGATCCCAGCGGCATGCTGACTGCCAGTGAGGGCATGGAGCACCAAAATAGCATTACTGGCATCCTGGTTAAGGGTGCCATAGGTTTCATAGGCCAGGGTGATGGAGTCAAAAGACTCTCCTGAGTCCAGGGGAAAGGGGGTGTTAAAGTGAAAAAACTGGGTCTGGACTGGGCCAATAGTCATTATCAAACTACCCAGCGGCCAGTGCCTGTTTTAGATCGTCAATAATGTCGTCCACATCCTCAATGCCAATGGCTAGACGAATCAGTTCAGGGGCAATACCGGCCCCTGCCAGGTCGTCTTCTGATAGCTGAGAGTGGGTGGTGGACGAGGGGTGGATGGCCAAACTCTTGGCATCGCCCACATTAGCCAGGTGAGAGAACAGATTGAGCTGTTCAATAAATTTCTTACCGGCCTCGGCACCGCCCTTGATGCCAAACACCACCATGGCCCCAAAGCCATTCTTGAGATAGCGTTTGGCCACATCATGGGCTTTATCGGTTTCTAAACCGGGATAACGCACCCATTCCACTGCCGGATGTTGTTGTAAAAACTCGGCGACGGCCATGGCATTTTCGCAATGGCGCTGCATCCGCAGGTGCAGAGTTTCAATCCCCTGGAGAAACATCCAGGCATTGTCTGGTGAAATGCAGGCTCCCAAGTTACGTAGGGGCACCAACCGCATCCGCAGGGTATAGGCAATGGGCGACAATGGCCCTAAATCATGGGCAAATCGTAGCCCGTGATAACCAGAGTCTGGCTCACTCATGAGCGGAAACTTACCGGAGGTCCAGTCAAACTTGCCAGAATCTATCATGATGCCGCCAATGCCGACACCGTGGCCCCCCAGCCATTTGGTGAGAGAGTGAACAACGATATCGGCACCATGTTCGATGGGGCGGATAAGGTAGGGGGTGGTAAAGGTGCTATCCACCACCAGGGGCAGACCGTTGTCGTGGGCGATGGCTGCGATCGCATTTAAATCCGACACCTCCAACCCCGGATTACTCACCGTTTCACAAAACACCAGCTTGGTCTTATCCGTAATCGCCGACCGAAAGTTCTCGGGATTGCGAGGATCAACAAAATTTACCGTAATGCCAAACTGCGGCAGGATATCCTTAAACATGGTGTAGGTGCCACCATATAAGGTATTGGCAGAAACAATCTCATCTCCAGTCTGACAAATATTAATCACGCTGTAGAAAATGGCGCTGGTGCCAGATGCCAGGGCCAATGCTGCAGCTCCTCCTTCGATGGCCGCCACCCGTTTTTCCAGTACATCGTGGGTGGGGTTCATCAACCGCGTATAAATGTTGCCCAGTTCTTTTAGGGCAAACAAATTAGCCGCATGCTCGGTGTCGCGAAAGGCATAGGCAGTAGTGCGATAGACGGGCACAGCACGAGCCATCGTAGTCGGGTCGGGTTCTTGTCCTGCATGTAGACACTTTGTCCCCAAGCCGTATTCTGTACTCATGAAAAACCCTCTCCGCAGTAATTAGCAATCATGAAATTTTAGCTCAGGTAAGATTGGCCCATGAAAGCCATCGGGGGATTCTTTACGACTAAACTGCGGTTAATCACAAAACATCTCAAAATATTTCAGTTTGGCAATATATTCAGTCGTCACGAAGTCGGATGTAAAAGCTTTTTACCAAGGTGTTGTTAAACAGCTCAGTTTTTTGATGTTGAAATTTTAACTGTGTGATGAGTTTGCCAAATAATGGAATACCGTCTCCTAGCAATATTGGCACTCTGGTAATAGTCATTCCGTCAATCAGGTCTTCGGCCAGAAAACTTTGGATTGTACGACCACCATCTACATACAGATTGTGATATCCGCGCTGATTCAATTTTTCCACAAGGGTTTTGATCTTGTCGCTGCTGATAATTTCAGCTTTATCTGTTAAATTTTCAGGAATATGATCCAAAGTATGGCTTAAAACAAAGACTGGCTTTTCATAGGGCCAAGTACCAAACGTCAGGACTTTTTCAAAACTGTTTCGTCCCATAACAATGGCATCAACGCGACCCATAAATTCACCATAGCCAAAATCACTCTGGTCAGGATTGGGGATCTCATCCAGCCAGTCTATTCCCCCATCAGGTGTGGCGATAAACCCATCCAGACTGGTTGCTATGTAAACGTAGTTTGCCATCACTGGTATGTTACGACTCAATCGTTACATCAGATAAGCGACTCCACTCATTCCACGAGCCGTCGTAATTGCGCACATTTGGATATCCCAGCAAGTATTTCAACACAAACCAAATATACGCCGACCGACCGCCAATGGCACAGTATGGAAAAATTTCCTTATCGGGTGTAATCCCCTGTTGACTGTAAAGAGTCTTCAGCTGATCAAACGATTTAAACGTGCCATCGTTGTTGACGGTACAAATATGCTCTACATGTACGGCTCCAGGGATATGGCCTGCTCGTTCTTCACCTTCCGGCGGCTTCATCATAAAATATTCACCGCGATATTCCTCATCTGTACGGACATCTAAAAGAACTTGCCCTGGATTTCCTAAGGATATCTGTACCTCCTCATGCAAAATCCGTAATGTTGGGTCAATCGGCTTAGCCTGATACTGAGTAGGTGCAACTGTGGAAAAATCAGTAACCACGGGACGGGACTCTGCCACCCACTTGGTGTGCCCCCCATTCAAAACTTTTACATGTTGATGACCAAACAAGGTTAATAACCAAAAGACAACTCCACCGATAGCGGGATCGGTGCCATAAGCGACAACGGTGGTCTCAGAAGTAATGCCAGATCGTGAGAGGACAGTTTCGATCACGTCTTGGTCTAGGTTGATACTCATATCTGGCTGACTTAAGTCAGGAAAGATACTCCAGAACACTGCACCTGGAATATGGGAATTTTCCAGCAGATCTGGACTCATAGCTAGTTCCACAACCTGTAGATTGGGATCTTCTAAATGATCGGCCAGCCATTGAGTATCCACAAGAACGTCGGGATAGGCGTATTCAGTCATGATGTTTTCTCCTAAGAAAATCTGGCACTGCTGATCCTCGAGATGGCGTTAGCTATACAAGACAGTCAAATAGCAAACGTTATAGATCGTCTCATTCCCTAAATCAGCAATCGTAAAAATCTCTCTTGTAGCGGCTAAATCTCAGTTGCTTTTTGTGGTCCAATCAACTGCCATGTGCGATGCACCAACGTTGAGGACACAGACAGAAGCAAGAACCCCAACAAAGGATGAACAATCGCTAAGGGCCATGGCAAAAACGATGGATGCCAATGGATAGTAAAAAACTGTAGCCCCAACAAAACAGGCATACTCAATGTCAGAATGCGAATTCGTCGAGGAAAGGAAAGGCTATAAACCCAGACCAATAGAACAAGAGATAAACCGCTATAGCTCCTAACCCACCAAATATGGGCTTGCCACCAATCAGAATTGGTAAAATAGGCCAGCCCCACGGTTAACAGCTGCCCACTTAAACACAGGTTAAATAAGACAGCTAAGATGTAAAAGCCAACTATTCTGAACCGAGGTTTATGAATCTTTTTTATAACCATCGGCACAGCATCAATCGACTCAGATAAAGAGGTTGAATGCATAGGTGTATCTAGCGGAACTACAGCCCCACCCTAAAACTCAGCAGTTCCCACCGCCTAGACCTCGATCGGGTACACTTTATGCGATCGCTGATTCAGGGAATTAGCCAGTCCAGAGCTGTTGCTAGTTGACTATATCTCCCAGGTAAAATCATCTCGACGATCAGCAATGCCTATTTACCTCTAGCGGCAAGCGGTAAGTTATATGGAACCCCTTATCAAAGCCCCTCTACAAAGACTGTTTCAGTTGATTGCGCAAGCCCAGACAGAGACAGAGCTGCGCCAGGCGTTTATGGATGCAGTGGGTGAGTACTTCGCTGCTAAACGGTGGAGTCTATATTTTTTAGACCAGCTACCAGCGATTGATGACAGTACACCATCCATGTTGAAGAAGGCGCTATCCCTGGACTACAATCCTGTGCTGCGCTATCTGGTGCAAAATCATGCGGCGGTCCATGATGAGGTAGTTTTGCCCCCTGGTTTATGGCAAACCATTTGTCCTCGTGCCGATCACGGTCATGTGATGGTAGGACCTGTGGTTAGTCAAGGGCAGCTGGTGGGCGGTATAGCCGTTACTCGGCATCGTCACGATGCTAAATTTACTGCTGAAAACTTGGCAGATTTAAATGCTCTCTGTCTTCATGTTTCCACACGATTAGCGGCCCTAAGAACTCAGCCAGCCCCGCTTCAGTTTAATTACGATTGCCTCACACCAAGGGAATCTCAAATTGCTGAGCTGGTGGCTCAAGGGTTAACTAACAAGGAAATTGGCGCAGAGCTTTGGATTACCGAAAACTCGGTCAAACAGGCGTTGAAGCGTATGTTTCGAAAGCTGAAGGTGTCATCACGGGCCGAAATGGTTGCCCAGCTGGCAGCCTGATGAGTAGTACAGCTTAGAATCTACTACAAAGGTGTACTCAGATACAAAACTATAAAGGTAGCGATCGCAACCGTTGAGCGACGAGGACATACCCCAACGGTCGTGGTTGCTACAGGTTTGTAGTTTTCTACAAAGCAATATCAATCTTTTTAAGCAGTAAG
>JBCCJR010000213.1:0-8681 GCA_039045805.1 Cyanobacteria bacterium P01_C01_bin.118 | reverse complement strand
GCATAGTCCGACGCAATTAGGGCAGACACGGCATAGGAACCAATTCCTGGCCAGGCAAACACTTTCTCCACCAGCACATTGGCCCCCAACAAAAAGGAAAATACTACTCCCAATGTGGTCACCACCGGTAGCATGGCATTGCGAAAGGCATAGCCAAATAAAATAGTATGGGGCGCTAACCCGCTAGCCTTGGCGGTACGAATAAAATCGCTGGACAGCACCGCCAGCATCGATGCCCGAGTCACCCGTGCCAAAGGTGCCAATGCAAACAGCCCCAAGGTGATCGCTGGTAACATTAACTGCCCGAGGGCTGCCCAAAATGTATCTAAGTCCCCAGCCAATAAACTATCCACTAAAAACAATCCCGTCACCTGATCAGGAGATGAATAAAGAATAGCTAAGCGCCCTAATGGTGCAGGGGCTATGCCCAGCCGAAAATAAAACACATAGATCAATAACAGCCCTGTAAAAAATGTGGGCAACGACACCCCTGCCGTTGCCAATACCCGCACACCATGGTCAATCCACGACCCAGGGCGAGTAGCCGCTAAAATCCCCAATGGTAGAGCCAGCATCAGTGAAAAGATTAATCCCGCGAGAGTCAGCTCCAAAGATGCAGGCAGTCGCGTCAGTAAATCAGATACGACAGTTTGTCCCGTAGTCAACGAATTACCCAAATCTCCCCGCAGGAGTTCTCCCACATAGATAAAAAACTGCTCAGGCAGACTGCGATCCAGACCTAAATTTTCTCGAATTTGATCGATTGCTTCCTGAGTAGCAGCAGGTCCAGCAAAGTAGGCGGCGGGGTCTCCAGGTAGAGCACGGGTAAGAATAAACGTGACGATTATTACGCCGAGAATACTGGGAATCGCAGCGAGAATACGGCGGATGACGATGGAGAGTGTTGAAGGACGAGACATCAGCTTGGGAAAGAACACGACCCTATTACAAAGGCCTGGCGACAACTGGTTCCCCTTACGAAGGGGAACCGTCAGGGAGGGGTCTGGATAACTGGCGCTAATGACTGAAGACCCCTCCGTTGGTTCCCCTTGCCAAGGGGAACCGCTGCCGTCATGCTCAATGCCAATAATCTCTTAGATTTGTATACACAGTAGCCTTCTAAAGGGGAGGAACGACCTACGCCTTCTTCAACTGTCGATAGTCTAACTGTCGATGGAACCAATACTGATACCCATTCACCCCAGGCTGCATCGCCACTGACAAATACGGCTGCGCCACCACAATCCGCGGCATCTCTTCAAACGCGATCTTCAAGAATCCCTTTACATTCTCATCATAGGCTGGATCTCCAGGACCCGTGGCTAAAGCCGCATCCACCAGCTTGTCCAGCTCTGGATTCTGGTAGGAGCTGCCATTAAATGTGGCATTTTGTCCGTGGTAAGAGTAGAAGAAGAAATAGTCAGGATAATTTAGCCAACCGCCAAAGTTGTTGACAATCATCGGACGAGTCTTCTCCACCAGGACTGCCCGGAAATTGGAACCCGGTACTTTCTCAAGGGTGACATTAATCCCGATTTCTGCCAGGGACTCTTTTACCAACACAGATAAAGGCTCTGCCCATTCTTGGGTACCCAGATTAAAGGCCAGTGTGGTATCAAACCCATCTGGGTAACCTGACTCGGCCATTAGTTCCTTTGCCTTTGCCATGTCAGTGCTGTAAGGATACGGCTGGGGCCAGTCGATACTCTTAGGATCAAAACTATCGCCGCCATACATTTTGACACACTCGCCGTAGAGGGCTGTGTCCACAATGGCGTCGTAGGGCATAGCATAGGCCACCGCCTGTCTCACTTTGACATCGCTAAAGGGGTTAGGGGCACCCCCTAGCTCTGGCTGAGAGTTCAGGTCAATGGTGTAGAGACAGTTTTCAATGGGGGTGGAAACAACGGTGTACTTACCCGTCGCCTTCAGTTCGCTAATGTCTTTTTCAGAGACTACATAGTTTATATCCACATCCCCCTTTTCTAACAGGGCACGGCGATTGCCAGCCTCAGGCACATTTAGCCAAATAATCTTTTCAATGGCAGGGACAGAACCAGATTTCCACTCATCATTACGCACCAGCACCACTCGCTCTTCAGGGGCAAAGGTGTCCAGCTTATAGGCACCGCTGCCAGAGGGGTTAGCATTGGCCCATTCCAGACCCCAGGGGTCTTCCTCAGTCACATTAGGTTCAATCAAGGCCGAGTTCATAATGGCAGGGATGGGCACCGCCATATCCATCAGGGTAAGCTTGTCCTTTCTCAGGAAGTTCACCTTAAAGGTATTGTCATCCACCACCTCAAACTGTTCCGGCTTTTCCAAAGCTCCGGCTTTCATCTGGAATGAGGGGAAACCACCGACGGACACGGCCCGGTCGTAGGACCATTTCACATCCTTTGCGGTAACAGGGGTGCCATCGTGGAAGGTGGCGTCTTTACGTAGGTTAAAGGTGACGGACATCTCATCGTCAGCGACGGTCCAGGATTCGGCTAGTTCTGGTTCGATGACGGTGTAGTCATAGGAGAGGGAGCCGTCATCCAGGGTTTTGGTGCCAAAGGTGACGAGGCGATCGTAGAGACACCAGGAGATACCGTAGGCGGGGCGGTTGGTGCCTACCTGATGGAGGTCTAGGCCGTTGGGGAAGCCGCCACCCTGGACAACGGTGAGTACAGCAGAATCAGAGTCTTTGGCCGCTTCGGCAGGCTTTTCTCCCTCAGCAGGAGCATCAGTAGCTGCTGGTTTGGAGCCGCTACCACAGGCATTGATAAGGGCCGCCAGGGATACACCTCCGGTAAATGCTGTACCGCGTTTTAGTAAGTCTCGTCGCCGCATTGTCTGAATCCTTCGCTGACAAAGATGTGTAATTGGCAGCAGGTTAAGATAGACAGGTGAAGTTTTTCAGGAAAAATTCGGGAAGAAATCGGGAAGGCTGGAATACTCCTAAGAAACACAAACTAGTTCACTCTGAAACAGGCTGATTGACGATAAAATTACGACAGTCGTGTTTCTTTCAGGCTTAACGCATAGCAATGTTGTTCGTTCAAGGCTTATATCTAAAACAAACCATTTAACCGTAGCTTCTGTCGCTCTAGACTTGTTAATTAGATATCCAGAAACAAACACACCCCTAACTGTCGCTGGTTTCAACTATGATCAACCAGTTCTAAGTCACGATATTTCAGGGAGTTGAGGGCTGAGCATAGTTGAAATCCAGATAAGTACTCTAGTGTTGTACTCTCCTTGTAGGAAAATAGGTTGTGGTGTCATTCGTGAGTTTAGGCAGGCACCTCCTTATTTTGTTTGGCAAACAATTTTTGAAATACATCGGCAGTCGTTTCCCCTTGCTGTAAGCAATCATGAGCAAACAGAATAAGCTTTTCAATCAGTGCTTGTCCTTGCTGGCGACAGACCTGCCCAATGGTTTTGATGGGCTTAGTGGGGCGTTTGTCCGCCGCATTCTTCGGAGGTGGCGGGAGACAGGCTAGCTGCAAGATTGAATAGGCTACGAACACCAAACACCAGTGGGTTTGAATGGCTTCGAATGTTCGTACACGATACTCATCGAGCCCTAGATGTTGCTTTCCATCTCGATAAAATGTTTCTATCGGCCATCTGTTCAAATATTTGGCCAGCACTTGTTGGGCTGCGCTCCTATATGAGCTTTACAGAGTATGCATGCATCGCCGTGTCTACTGTCGCAATAGTTAAATCATTCTGTAATGCCTGACAGATCAGCATTCTGTCAAATGGATCGCGATGTAATGGCGGAAGATTAGTCAGTTGAACCACACTGTTTTCATCAAGAGCGAGACTGGCTATCTGATGAAGATCTCGTTGCTTAGGTAAATACTTTCCAGGATGTTCCGGCAGGGGTAATTTACCTAACTGGTACTTGACAATCGCCTCCCAAACGGAAACCGTACTCAGATAAACTTCATTGGCTGGATCACGGATAGCATTCCGAACATCTTTTGACAACCGAGTATCGCCACTAATGAACCATAAAAAGATATGCGTATCTAGCAGAATCCTCATTTGCCCTCAAATGCATTCAATAGATCTTCTGGTAGGGAAGCATCAAAATCATCTGGAACAGTAAACTCACCTGTACATAAGCCAAATGGGCGCAATTGCTTACTAGCAGCAATAGGTTTAAGTTCAGCAATTGGTTTATCAAGTCTAAAAATGACAAGAGTTTCACCCGCCTCTACCTGCTGAAGATACTTAAGGGGATTACGTTGGATATCATCAATTGTTATATTTAGCATTGGCCTACCTCTGCACAAAATAATGAATCAATTGCAAGCAAAAATTCTACTCTTTTTCAGAGTTCCTCTAAATAAAGAGTCTTTGTTTGGAAGGCTACTTTTCTAGCCTGTATCAAGGGTATGGGATAGCCAACTGTGTTATATCCTTGATTGACTACGTTTTTTTCTTTAAGCGTTTTCTGTAATGCCCAAACTAAAGACCTTAACTTTCCTGGGTTGAAAACAAGAATTTCTTGCTGTGGAATTAGAAAAATCCAGTAATCCGCCTGTGAACTCCATCCCCAACCTGGAATTTTTGCTTTGTCATTTGACATAGTTTCAAAGAAAAGGTTACCTGTTCTTCTCGCAGCTATATCAAATTTATACTCAACTGTGATGACTGAACCATCTGAGCGCATAACTATGCGATCTATTCCCGATTGCTGATACTTCAAATTGTCGGAAACATCTAACACCTTATAGCTAGGAGATAGCCACTGGTCTAGAAGTGCCTCACCTTCTTGTCCAACTTTGCGTTGAGTTTCAAAATCGTACTGTTTAGTTTGCATAGATGTAAGGGATATAGAGTTGAACACCATCATTACCTTTTCGTCGAATGGGAATACCTGCCCACCGTGTTACCCAGTTCACCAATGCTCGTAAAGAGCTTGCTCTACGGGGATTGGTAGTCCCTCCACAATCACCAAAACTCACCAGAGAAATGATTTCCTGGATTAATTCTTTAGTAAGTTCTTTGTCCCCATGAGTTGTCTCCTCAATAATCATTTGAATGGGATAGAAACCTAATAAAGCTTCTGCTAAAAGGCGCTCGCGAATCTCTGGATCGTTATTTTGTGCAATTCGTCTACCTCGGTCTGTCAAAATGTAGATACTCGGAGACTGCTTATCGATTTGAGTTCGAAGTGCAAGACCAAATTCAATAATAGGTCGCCCAAGATAGTCTCCTCTTCTTGCTAAGTCTTTGTCTTTTTTTGCACCACTCCCAAATGCACCACCTAGCTCTTTCGAAGTATTGGTTCCGCAATCAATCAGTTCAACCGTTCTAATAAATTTATGCGGGTCACCGATTTGGGGGATATAAATAGGCTGCTCTTCACCATCACGAAGATCCTTCTCTAATGCTGTTTCCCAGTCGATTTGATGAGAAACTTGTTGAAATTCATAAAACCGAATCTCCTTTTTGCATGAATCGACAGTGTAGGCAAGTTGAAAAGTCCGACCTGTCAGGGTGTAATAAATTCTGCCTGGAGCAATTAGGTTAAATCCACAGATTGCTCCAGAAATTTCGCCAGTTTGCTTAAGTTTATCCAAAGCTGGACTGAGTTCCCCTTCTAATTCGGGATCCCAAAAAGTTTTCCGATCAGAGAGAATTTTTTCAACATGATTATCATGATATTTGAATCTATACATTCAGTAGCTTCCCCATATTGTTTTTTTAGACTTGAATCTCAGAAGAAATAAACAAAACCTTGTCTGTATCACCGATCAATGGTAACGAGAGATGGTGAGTAAAACGAGTTGACACAAAAGCAACAACTCGTCTTTTGTGAAATGTCAAATAGATACAATCTGTTCCACTTAGAAGCTTTTCCCATGCTTCAGTCAACTGATCGCGAAATTTAGTCAGAGGCATTTCCTCACTTGTCTGAATACTAGGCTCTTCTTCCTCAGAATTGAAAGCTTCAACGTCTTGCAGTGGAAGCAAGAAAGCCGCAACTTCTCCATAGTGAGTACATACAATACGTAAGCTACCCGACTGAACTTGTCGCCTAAGTTTTGGCAACTTGACTCGTAACTCGGACATTGGGATTTGCTTAAAACGTTTATTCATGTCTACTAGCCCTATCCCTGCACCATATAATGGCAAGGATTTTTCTAAGTGTCAATAGCGTATAACATTTTTTACATTTTAGGCTTAAAATCAAATGATATCAAGGATCCTAGAGCTTAATTTTTGGATGTAGAAAGCAGCTTGGACTGTCTAACTTTCAGATGATGCATAAGCTACTGCTTCATCAATGTTAAAGCAGTCCAATGATCCTGCTGAGCGACTGAAAGTAGCCTTTGCAACATGACCAAATCTTTTAACAGTCCGCTCCAGTAGGGTTGTTAGGCTGGCCTCACCTCAACCACCAGGTAAGATATGCGGACTCTGTTGAATAAGTTCTATTGGAATAGAAACATTTAATTTCTCAGATAATTCCAGAACATTATTACTGAAGTCCGCAACCCCTGCAACACCAACTGCGATTGCAAAGGCGGCTGGCCAAAACGAACGAATATGTTTGCCTAGCCGCTTAGGATCTCGTCTTTGTTCGTCAGCTAAATCTGTTTGTAAATCTTCGATCTCAATACCAATATCTGCTTGCTGCTCTTCAGGGAATGTTTGAATTGTTGTCTTCAAAGACTGAATGAGTTTGGCTATCTCATCCATATTTTCACCAATTTGGATTGAATAATCATTAAATACTACCTCGGCATTCGATACCCCATCCCCCGCACGGTTTCGATCAGCTGGCTGCCCAGCTTTTTGCGTAGGTAGCCCACGTAGACATCTACCACATTAGAACCCGGAGCGTAGTCATAGCCCCACACATGGTCCAACAACTGCTCGCGGCTCATCACCTGGTTAATGTGGCGCATAAAGGTCTCCACCAGAGTGAACTCGCGGGCCGAGAGTTCGACGAGCCGGTTGTCGAATGTCACCTGACGAGTGCGCAGGTCTAACTTCAGCTTTCTATGGTTCAGTACCCAGTCCTGGATGTCGGGCTGGGGCGGGCGGTGAGTGCGAATGCGAGTGCGGATGCGGGCCAGCAGTTCCTCAAACCGAAAAGGTTTGGTGACATAGTCGTCAGCCCCTAGCTCGAAGCCGGTGACCTTGTCCTGCAAGTCATCTCGGGCGGTCAATATGACGATGGGGGTGTTACAGCCTTGGCCGCGCAGCTCTTCAAGGACGCTTAACCCATCTTTACCAGGAAGTCCCAGGTCCAGCAAAATCAGGTCAAAGGTGTCGTCATCCAGGGCCAGAGCAATGGCGTCGGGGCCAGTGGGTGCGATCGCAGTCCTAAATCCATGGGCTTTAAGCCCTTTGTGTACAAAGGCCGCCACCCGTACTTCATCCTCGGCAATCAAAATGCGACTCATATACCAACAGTTTCCCGAACTCTACGTAGAGGTGCTTTGGTCTGCCGAGCTTTTGGGGTCTTGTGCGGTAGTACTAGGGTAAACGTTGCCCCCTGGCCCAGCTGGCTCTTTAGGGTGATGTGTCCTTGGTGAGCCTCGACAATGGCCCGCACAATGGCTAGCCCCAGCCCTGACCCCTCCGAACAGCGGTGAGTGTGTTTCACCCGCGCAAATCGTTCAAAAATCCGAGACTGTTCTACTTCGGGAATGCCCTCGCCCGTATCCCGCACCCAAAACTCTACCCAGTCATCGCTGTTACGACAGCCTAAAACAATCTGATCGGTGGCACCAGTATGCTGGATCGCATTGTTGAGCAGATTGAGCAATGCCCCAGTCAGCAGCTGATGGTCTGCCACCAGCTGCCCCTCTGCGTGAATCTGCAATTGCCAGTCGCGCTGAGCCAGGGTGCGGGCCTTGTCGTACACTGCCTGGGTAAAGGCCGGTATATTAATAGTCTCTGGCTGCAAAAAGTCTGCCTGTTCCGCCTTCATCAACAGCACCATATCATTCACCAGGCGACCCATGCGGTCCAGCTCATTCATAACAATGTCTAACGTCTCAGCCTGTTCTTTGGAGTCATCCCCCATCAGTTCCAGATGTCCCTGGATGATGGTAATCGGCGTCCGCAGTTCGTGCCCCGCATCGCTGATAAAGTTACGCTGGCTATTAAAAGCTGTCTGTAGGCGGTTCATCATGGCATTAAAGGTGGATGCTAGGTCCGCCAGTTCCCCTGTGCCCTGGATCTCAATGCGCTGATTTAGGTCTGTTTCAGAAATACGGCGAGTGGCGGCGGCCAGATCTTTGACCGGACGCAGCAGTCGCCCTGTGCCCAGCCAGGCCAGCCAAAGGGCTAGGGCCATCAACCCAATGCTCACCTTGCCAAACACGTAGATTCCTGTTGTCGCCTCCCGATACTCTCCCGCTGATAGGTGAGCAATAACAAACTGACCGCGCTGCTCACCATCCACTTGCAGGGGCTGTACTACATAGAGAATGTCGCCCACCGTAGGGTCATCCGAGAGCCGACTGTTAAACAACACATTGTCTTGAATCTTCAGCCAGTCTGCTAGCACCAGAGAATCGGGGCCAATGGCGGTTGGGAGTGTAGGGGGATTTGTGCGCTGAATCTGACCATCGAGGATAACAATAAAAAAGTTGTCGTCTTCGGGAATGTAATCAGCCACAAACTTCTCAGTCAATGCTGTCAGGCTTTCTAGGGTGGGATTG
>JBCCJR010000212.1:0-8706 GCA_039045805.1 Cyanobacteria bacterium P01_C01_bin.118 | reverse complement strand
ATGTGGTTTTTCCAGAGTTTGGGACTGTCCTGGGCCAGAAATTTACCCCTTAGCATTGACCTTAAAAAGGGAATACCGCCCACCTTGGCATTGAGCAGTAGGTGCATTGCGATCGCAGCTACCATCACTCCCCAGGAAACTAAATGCCCGTAGTACCAGAAATGCTCCAGTTCTCCCTGGGGTAGCCATTTTTCATCCATCATCTTGCCGCTAAACAGGGCAAAGGTGAGGGCCAGCAGGGTCGCCGTATTGGTAATCCGGCTCAGGGTATACCACCAGCCGGGCTGGCCTAGCTGATGGGTCAATTTTGCCAGGGTATCCGCCTGGGCCAGACGCCGCTGTCCCCGCTGAAAGGCATAAAACACAAAGGCTGGAAAGATCAGCAATGTATACAGACCAAAGGTGCCGTGAATACCCTCAATCTCTGGATAATTTGGCAACGGCACAGTGCCCCAACGACCGTCATAGGTGTTGTAGGTCCAAAAGGCAGTCAAAATAGCCAGGATTAAAAAGAGTCCCGTTAAACCATGTAACAGTCGCAACAGAAACGGTTGGTAAGGCTGGGCAGGTTTCATAGGATCGAGGATTTTATAACTTCCAAGATGCTGACGGACCTAAGCTGTTTTACATACTTGTGGAGTAATAAGGACGCTAATTTATTTGATCCTCGATGCATAGGCAGTTGCGAGCGTCAGCTTTACACAGATTCAGTGACAATTCTCTCAGTCGGGATGTTCCATCGCTTTTTGCGCGATTACGCCTTGATTTGGCTCTTTCTCTACAACTACGGTCTAACGGACTAAGGACATTTCTGTTGAAGTTTTGCTGATGTTCCTGATAAATGTGTGAAATTTTCATAGGTCTCAGGTGAACTTGGTGCTAAGAAGCGTTCGTGTCCGCTGATCTACGCAATGAATATCAGCAAAAATAACTACCATGAATATTCCTATGGCCAGGGCTCACCCCCAATGGCGCAGGAGAGTTTTGAGTTCTAAGTTTAATACGCAAAAGTACGTAGCCTTGGATCCTTTAAATTCCGATTTCATCGGGTGTCATGGTCTATTTATATAAATTTTTGCTCTGGTTGCTGCTATGCCATTTTCTAAATCGTTTGTATCGACCACCTCTCCAACTTCGTCTGTCTCTAACGCTCCAGCCCAGTCTAAGCAGCAACGTCTAAAGTACGGGGTCATGAAATTGCTACGGCTTGATTCCTTTGCTGGCAAGCTATTTTGGATGATTATGCTCGGCGCTCTGAGCGGCATCGGTGGCATGACATTTCTGTTTAGTGAAATGGTCAAATACCAGGCCGAAGACCAGGTGCGCAGTACCCTGAATGGCAAGGTAAATGCGATCGCATCCGTTAGTACCGCTGCTGAAACCCTAGCCTCTGGTTTAGGGGTGAGTGCCACCACCCTCCACGAACGTCAGGCTCAGTTTCCCGATACCTATCGTGAACTCACACTGCAGCTATTTGAAAGACGTCCAGAATTTGTTGTGGGTCTGGGGGTGGGCCAGAGCGAAAATGGGTTAATCGAAGACCAACCCTGGCTCTTTCCTTACTATTGGACCCCGCCGGCTGATGCGGCAAGTAAGGATGTGATATATGAAAACTTTGCCGATGATGAGGGAGAGTTTTATCCCGAAAGCGAGCGGTATGAACAATACTTTTTGCCCCAGCGTGATCTATGGACTGAGCCATATCAGAAAGATGTCAGCCAATTACTCACCTATTATTTGCCCCTGTTTGGCAATGATGGCGACTGGCTCGGGACGGCACTAGTTGACATTGATAGCCAGTACTTAAATACTCTGCTGGATGTGCCCGTTTTTCGCCAGCAGGGACATTTTTTACTGGTGACCCACGCTGGCAACATTGTGGTCGATCCCTCCAACACCGATAACAATCTGGCCACCTATGAAGAAATTGCTGACTTAGCCGCTGTCTGGCCCGGTATTAATCAGCGTCAAGGCACTGGATTTTTAGAGGGAGAAACCGGCTACTGGGCCTATGCGTCGGTACCTGGGCAAAACTGGCTTGTCTTGGGGTTTGTGCCCTATTCCGCCGTGTTTAATCGGATCGCTCTGATCACCCTGGCGGCCATCTCCCTAATGATTGCCCTATTGTCTCTGGCCATTATCCTGGCTGTGCGCAGTCTAAACCGCCGTCTAAGACCAGTGCTCAATCAGTGTAATCAGCTGGCAGAAACCGACCGCACTCTGCTAGCCCAGTGGGACCAACAGGATGACCTCACCCAGCTGTCTCTAGCCTTTTTTAATATGCTAGAGCGGTTAAATCTAGATGCCGAAACTATTCGTCGAAACGAACAAAAACTTGAACAAGAAACGATCCATGCCGATCAGGTTTCTACACAATTTGACAACCTTGTGCAGTTATTAAAACAGCACGCAGGCAATCAGCAATCATTGGCCCATGAGGCTCAGCAGCAGCTGGCTAAAATGAGTATGAGCTTTGAAGCTGTAGATGTACAGCTAGAAGTTTTGAAAACGAAGGGGCGTGACCTGGATAGAGAATTTAGACGGTTACCGGCTCATTCGGCAGAAACTCTGGCCAGTCTAGAGGAGCAGTTAAACGCGCTTAAAAAATCTCTAGAAGCGGGAGAATCTCATGGGCCGCTGTTGACGTTAGCAGATCAGGCCGCCCAAAACGTTGTCACCTTAAAGGCCCACGATCGCCGCTGGCCCGCCCTTGATGACCTATCAAAGCAGACCCGTGCGATCTCCCAATCTGGCCAAACAGCGGCTGAGGAAGCTCAGACTATTCATCAGTCAGTAGAGTCTATTGTGCAGATGCTGGCCGAAATTGAGCAAATTTCTATTATGTTGGTGCGACGTTCTCAGTCAGTGTCTGGGCAAAAGGTGGGGTAACGCTCGGTCGTTCGCATGATGGAACAATGTTAGGTACCCATGATGTCATCAGTCTTTAAAGTAAGAAAATTGATAATGACGGGCAGATTAGCCAAGGAAGCCTGGCTAAGGTGCGGTTATCCCCATGTCTATCATTAGCCCCTTTCAGCGGCATCGGCTGTGGATATGGCCAACGATATGTCGCCCGTGCCCGAGTGAATGGTGCCTGCAACTTGAATCAGGGAGTATGTCCAGCTAAATTATTTCTGAGGTGCAGACAAGTTAAATTGCATTTCTATAACGCTTATAATTGGACTCGGGCAGCTGCTATGCAAGTGCCGGGGTTATTGATATAGAAGAATAATTGCGCTCCACGCAGTATGTGTGCTCTAAAAAATGACGACTTCCGATCCGCTTAATTCCTATCAGTATTCCGACAATCAAAATTTTACTGATAACGCAAGTTTTCAAAAGCCCGGGCTGGGTGAAACCGTCAAGCGATGGCTTGGATTAAATTCGTTTGGTGGTCGTCTGTTTTGGATGATTATGCTCGGAGCCCTGGCGGGCATGGGGGGCATGGCATTTCTCTTTAGTGAGATGCTCAAACGCCAGGCAGAGGACCAGGTGCAAGGCAGCATTAATAGTAAGGTAAATGAGATCGCATCGGTTACCAAGTCAGCGGAGACCCTGGCCTATAGTTTAGGTGTCAGCGCGACGACACTACACGAGCGCCAGGCCCAGTTTCCTGATACCTATCGAGAGTTAGTGCTCCAATTGTTTGAGGAGCGTCCAGACTTTGTGGTGGGCTTGGGTCTGGGGCAAAGCGAATACGGTCTGATTGAGGATCAGCCCTGGCTGTTTCCCTACTATTCTGCGTCGGCGGGTTTAGACGCCGATGCTGCCGATGCAGATGCTATCCGGTATGAGGACTTTGCCGATGATGTGGGGGACTTTTACCCGGACAGCCCCCGTTATCAAACGTACTTTGAACCTCAGGCCAATGTATGGACAGCTCCCTATCAAGATGGTGATAGTCGGTTGCTCACCTATTACTATCCGCTAACAGATAGCGACGGCGACTGGTTGGGGTCCACCCTGGTGGATATTGATATCGCCTACTTGAGCAATCTGCTGGATGATGTGGTGTTTCAAAAGGCCGGTAATTTTCTATTGGTGACCCGGTCCGGTGAGGTAATTGCAAATCCCAAAAATCCCTCCAGCGAGGCCCAAACCTATCAGAATATTGCTGGACTAGCTGACATTTGGGCATCTGTTGATGGAGATACCGCTAAGTTTCTGAGGGGTGATAAAGGATTTTGGGCCTATGCGCCTGTACCTGGTCAAGATTGGCTGCTATTTGGCTTTGTCCCCTACAAAGCGATCTATGGTCGGATTGTCCGCATTGCCACCATCACCACTGCATTGATGGGACTGCTGCTGGCAGCGGTAGTCTATCTGGCAATTCGTAAGCTCAACCAGCGGATCAAGCCCATTTTGCTCCAGGCCAATCAGTTTGCCAATACAGATCAAAGCCTGATGGCATCATCCACACAGCATGATGAACTTGAACAGCTATCGCTGTCGTTCTTTAACATGCTCAATCAGATTAACCTCCATCAAGAGACCATCCGGCGTCAGGAAGAAACCATCACCCAGAGCAACCTATATGCGGATCAGGTGACGGAGAAATTTTTGGCATTCACAACCCAGATTGATGAAGAGGCCCATGAGCAAAAGGCATTGCTCAAAAAGGTGCAGGAACAGCTGGCGGAGCAATCCGACGTTTATCAGGCGGTGGATAGTCGTTTAGATGCTCTATTTTCCGTGGCTCAAACATTGAGTGGATTTTTAGAAACCATTCCTTCGGAGACGGAGGCCAACCAGGTATTTGATTCATTAGATCACCATATTCAGAGGTTGACCCAGGTATTAGAACACGCTGAAGCCGATGCTGGTCAGCCATTGCTATCCCAGCTGAACAATGATGTCACTAATCTCAAGACCTACAGCCAGCAGCAATATGCACTGGAGCAACTACAGCATCAAACCAGCGACATTGCCCAGGACCGTCAGGCTACCGTTGCTAAATCCCAGGCTATGGTAACGGCTGCCCAAAGCATCAATCAAATTTTGGCGGAAATTGAGGCCATTACCAACGGTCTGAATTACCAGGCTCGGAATGTGTCTAACATGCTGTGGGGTAATCTACAGCTTATTCCTGAGGAGGCTCAAGCAACCGATTTGTCACCAGCCCACAGTTTAGAGTCCCTGGACCAGGCCATCACCACAGCAGAGGACAATCTGGTTTTGGACAGTACGCAAATGCAGTCCCTGGACCAAACTATTGCCCATCAGGAAAATGACCTATCGCTGGATCATAACTCTTCGGTATTGGCGGTGTCGCCAGAAGATGCTGATATACCGGGAGTAGTCGTTTCAGAGACTAAAAATATTCTTGAGGTGGAGACCGATCTCCAGCTCCTGGACCAGGCTATTGCTGAGGAAGCTAGCCAGCCGTTGGACGACCCATGGGAGTAGGTCTCCCAGCATGGGAAGTGGGTCTCCTATCCCAGCATCGGGGGTAGGCTACCAGATTCGCCTATGATAAGAGCTGCGGCATACAGGAGCAGACGCAGATGGCTAAGGGGCAGATGATAGGGTGGCGGCAATGGAGTCTCAAACTAGTGACGTTAGCTATTGTTGCGCTCTCGCTGACAATGTGGCCATACGGAGCCTTCGCCGAGACCCCCACGATCAACTACACCCTAACGGATCTCACTGGACGTGACTTTGAAGGGGCTAACCTGGCCGGTACCTCCCTAGCAGCGGCAGAAGTGCGCGACGCCAACTTTCGTGATGCCGATCTCAGTGGAACTATCCTCACCAAAGCCAAATTTATTCGGACCGATCTAACCGGAGCCAACCTATCAGAAACCTTTGCCGATCGCGTCGAGTTTACCGGCTCTGATTTGACCAATGCCATCATCAGCGATGCCCTGATGACCAGCAGTACCTTTGCCGATGCCGAGATCACAGGTGCTGATTTCTCTTACACCATTATTGACCGTTTTCAAGTTAAGTATCTGTGTGAGCGAGCAGAGGGCGTCAACCCCATCACCGGTATTTCAACCCGTGAAAGTTTAGGTTGTGATGGCTGAAACAACAACAACTCGGTACATAGTCAAATCAGGTCACTTTTTACACACACTCCACTTAAGTGGGATGCATCTACGACTATTGTCGTAGACGGCATAAGCCATTTGGCGTATGTAATTTCTGATCGCCATTGTTGTTATTCCAATAAAAAGACTCGTTCCCTCACGCAAAGGATACGAGTCTACGATAGCGAACATGTCAACGAAATGCGCTTACTAATAGCGTAGAGTTAGCTTGAGTTGGGGCCAATTGGTCAAAGGTCTAATGCTCACTCTGTAGCGTTTATAATGGCTCACTATAATCCAGCTGTAAAGCCCTGGGTGAGGGGTTTTTAGGGCAAAAGAATCAATCCCGATCACCGTCTTTTCTGATCAAAAAACAGAGCGTGTTTATTGCAGTTTCTAAGGCTGCGTATTTACACCCAAATTTGCCTTAAACCCTTGCATCCTGACAAAAAAATGTTGATTCTAGTTAGAGACACAGGTGGGGCGTGCTCCGAGTTAGTACTACATTTAGTGGATTCAGGTGGGAGTTGATTTTAGGATGTACACAACACCTCCTTCCAGAAATACTCAACAGACAGAGATATCATCCACTGACATTCGTCAGCTGTGCCAGTTGCAGGTTGATCGCCTGAGCAAAAAGCTGCCGGTGTTAGACGTTTGGCTAGTTTGCTGGAATCATCTGGAAAACAAGCGTGACACGCTGTCCTATCGGCGCAATCGTGGATTAGATCTTCAATTTAAATCCTATTTGGAGTCAGAGCGCTGGATTTCTGAGAATTTGCCGTTTCTAGAATTGATGCCGCTGTCCCTTAATTCAGATGAATCCCAGGTCTACGTCTGTGGTTTGGGTAAGGCGGATGCCCATTGGAACTATCTGTTGCTGTGGACAAAACAGCATTTTTCTCATCTTCAACAAGGTTTAGTTAAGAAGTACGCGCAGCTTTTACAAAAGTATCTCATTCTCTATCAGGAGAATTTACGACAGCGAGCTAAAATCCAGCTGCTGGAACAGACATTGCAGCAGGCGGAACATCAGCTCCGTAACCCCTTATCTTTAATTAGTCTTTATGCAAAAAATATTGGCTTAGGGGCTGAGAATGAGATTCAGAAGCAGCAGGCGCTGTGTATTAATCGAGCTGCTCAGCAAATTTCCTCAAATTTGGGAGATTTGCTTAACTTTGGTCAACAGGCAAAGATGCGTCGTGATCATCACGATCTGTTGGCGTTGTTGCGTAATGTGCTTCCATTGCTGACGCCGGCCCTGGAGGCAAAACAATTGAATGTTGTTCAGCCTGAGAAATCTGTGGGGCTAGTGGTGGCTGGTTGGCAGATTGAACAAGTTTTACAAAATTTATTGGATAATGCCATCCACTTTAGTCCTGTGGGAGGAACGATTACCGTTAATTGGCAGGTTGCTCAGCAGGCGGTATTGATCGGCATTAGCGACCAGGGGCCGGGATTGGGGGATGTCAATAGCGACGACGTGTTTACGCCATTTTTCTCCAAGCGTTCTAACGGCACTGGCTTGGGACTTGCGATCGCAAAAAAGATCGTTTTAGACCATCAGGGTCGCATCGATGCTGAGACCCTGCCGCGGGGGGGCGCTAAATTTTCTGTCTATTTACCCCGCTAGGAGTCGTTAAGGAAATACTTCATGGGGAAAGCCTGAAAGGCTTGTTAAGCCATGATTTTAATGAGCAAGGCCATGACTTTGATTTTTAACAAGCCCCTAGTCTAGTTTTTGATTTATTAGCCGTCGGGTAACCCTTTGTTTTGAAAGGGTTTTTCTTTTAATTTGCATAAACTTGCTATGAGAACCGTAGATACCTCTATATGTCAACATTTAGATGCATCCGCTATGACTGATGCTATTTCTGTTCTCTTGGTTGATGATCATGCCGATTTTCGGCAAGGTCTGCGCACCCTTCTGAGCTTTTATACCGATGGCCCCGCCACGTTTGAAGTCGTAGCCGAGGCTGCCTCTGTAACCCAAGCCATCGAAATGGTGGAAACCCATAACCCAAAAATCACCATATTGGACATGGAACTGGACCAGGGAACTGGTTTAGATGTTTTACAGCGGCTTCGGAGTATGAAGGCCGATACCCGAGTGTTGAGCCTGTCCGCTCACCGAGAAGACGAATGGATTTTTCAGGCGATGCAGGCTGGGGCCAAAGGCTATGTTGCTAAGGATAAACTGGCTACGCAGCTGTACGACGCCATCCAGACTGTGTTGCAGGATGAAATCTATTTAGATCCAGAACTGGCCAGCGCCTTTTTTCGATTGTTTCATGCTACTTCTGACCGCCATCAGCAGGCATGTGAAGAGATTCGTCTAACAGAGCGGGAACAAGAGGTACTGCACTGGCTGGTACAGGGAGCCTCTAATGAAGTAATTTCCAAACAGTTGTTTATTACGGTGGCCACCGTCAAGGCCCATCTAACCGCCATTTTTGAAAAACTTAAGGTCCGCAGCCGTACCCAGGCCATTGTCAAGGCCATCAAGCTTGGATTAGTGCAAGCGTAGGATAGGGTAAGTACGCTCTACCGCTCTAACACCTTTGCTTCGCTTCCGTCGTTACTATCAAGAAATTCTCAGCCTTCTAGGCAACACCCCTCGACTAATTCTATTGGTATGGTCTGCGGCGACCGGCTGGCTGCTGTTGAGCATTGGGCT
>JBCCJR010000211.1:0-8739 GCA_039045805.1 Cyanobacteria bacterium P01_C01_bin.118 | reverse complement strand
TTGCCCTTCCCGGATCTGGGACCGGGATTCTTCCCTTGGTGGATGCTATGGGTAGCAATGTTGGCATTACTCTTACTGGCGGGAACAACCGTCTCTCTGGGTTTGAGATCACTGGAGCTATCGATGCTAATCTTCTTATCGATAACTCGAATAATGCATTAGTAGAAAACAATTTTAGTCGTGATGCTCTGGATGATGGGATTGAGGTCACTAATTCTAGCAATGTGACATTGACCAATAATATCTTTAGTAACAGTGGTGATGATGCCATAGACCTGGAAAACTCAGCCAATGCAGTCATTAGTGACAACACGATTAGTGGTAGTACTGTTGATGGGATAGATATCCTCAACTCAGCTGGCTTGATGATCAATAACAATACGATTAGTGATAGTGGCGGCATCGGTATTGCCCTCGAAGAATCTTCTGATGCAGTGATTCAAAACAATATCATCACTAATTCTGTTGAAGCAGGTATCGGATTATTTGCATCTGCCAATACCACGGTAGACGATAATTCAATCGATGGGGGTGATTTTGGTATATTGGCCGTTGAATCTGATAATGCGGTGATTCAGAATAATACCATTGCCAACATTGCCTTGTCAGGTATAGAAGTAGCTGATTCAAACAATGCAGCTGTTACAGGCAACACAATTAGTAACAGCGATGAGTTCGGTATTTTTATCGATACTGCTGATGGTACCCTGGTTCAAAATAATCAGATTACTGACAGTGTACTGGCTGGCATCGAATTAACATCTGCAAACAATGCCAGATTAATAGGCAATACCATTAGCGATAGTGGTAGCGGTGGTATTTTTGTGATCGACAGTGAGACTATCACGATTCAAGACAACCAGGTGACGGGCACTGCTACTGACCTCACCAATGATGGTATTGTCGGGGCTATTTTCCTACAGGAAGTGGTTGGTACAGTTGATATCAGTGGCAATACGGTTACAGGCACCACTGGCACCAATGAATTGGATGGTCAGGGGATTACGATTGGCAACTCCACAGGGGATATTGCTCTCACGATCGATGACAATGATGTTAATAACAATCAAGGCGACGGCATTGGTATCGCCCTGATTGATGTATTCACTACTGGCCCTGGAGATGCTACGGCTGATATTACCATTACCAATAACAGAATTGAAAACAATGGCGTAGCCGTTTCCTTACGGGGAGATGGCATCAGGATAGCGGTAGAAGAAGATAGTGTCATCAATAGTCTTTTAATCGAAGACAATACACTAACTGGCAACTTTGATGACGGTATTGACATTAGTGCAGGCCTGGCTCAATTATTGACAGTCATAGTGCCCGACCCTAATATTTCTAGTAGTAATGCGCAAGTGCTAAATGCTGTGATTCGGAATAATGAAGTCACCAACAGTTTGAACGGAGAAGGGATACTCTTACGCAGCTTTGGAGACAACAGCAACATCGTAGTTTCTGTAGAGGGAAATACCCTGACTAACAATGCCTTGGGTGGTTTGGAAGCGATATCAACCGATACCAATGGTGCCCCTGAAACCAGGTTATGCTTGGCGCTTAACAACAATACCAGCGATGGCGATTATACGCTGTTTGAAACGTTGCCCCTGTTGCTTATAACGTCTAGCAACTTCACCGTGGTCAATCGAGATGGTGTGAATGGCGCGAATACAGGAACGGTAATATTTAATCCAGGTATTGGTAGTTTTGACACTGTTGCCAGTATTGCTGCTTGCCCATAGCTTATTGGTCCATTTCGGTGCCATTTATGGGGCTGCGGCACTGGCATCAGCCTTAATAGTACTCAATGCTTTACTCAATCGAAAAATCAGGCTCAGCATCGATGGACACCCGATTCCACTCGGGTGTCGGCATATTTTGCGTTGCTTCCCGCAAAGCCCCCTCCCAGTACTTACGAATTTTTGCCAGATAAGGATCCCTGGACTGCAGCTGCACCCGGTGACGAATCTCAAAGCTATCGGCTTCGTAAAGCACCATATTAATGGGGGGACCCACAGAAATATTGGACCGCATGGTGGAGTCGATGGAGAGCAGGGCACATTTAGCAATCTCGTCCAACGAAGACTCATGGGTCAGCGTCCGGTCCAAAATAGGCTTGCCATACTTGGTTTCACCAATTTGCAAAAACGGAGTCTCTGGAGTGGCCTTAATACAGTTTCCCTGACTGTACACCAGGTATACCTCAGGAGCCTCCCCCGGTAGCTGTCCCCCAACCAAGAAGTTGCACTGAAACTTAATCCCGTCCTGGTCTAACCAGTTGCGATCCTCATCCTGGATCTTGCGAATTTCATAGCCGATATAGCGGGCGATTTCGTACATCGTAGGAATCGTGTGCAGTGAATCTTTGGCTCCGTTTTTTATATCCTGACCCAGCTGGTGAACCACCGCCTGGGTGACCGACAAATTGCCAGACACACAAGCGACAATGACGCGTTCTCCAGGTAAGGAGAAATCAAACAGCTTTTGATAGGACGAAATATAATCCACCCCGGCATTGGTACGGGAATCAGCGGCCAGGACCAGCCCTGCATTGACTAATATGCCTAAACAATAGGTCACGAATTCCAACTCCCCTTGTGATTGACCAAGACGACTTTGATCTAGCGCGCTATTGAAAATAGTGCGTCAGGTAACTCCAGATATTTTTGTAAATTCTGTTACTGTTTAACACCCCTATGACCATAGCAAGCGGTGTTAAATATTGGCACAACAAATTCTATCGAGCGTTTTATACACCTATAGAACCGCTTGCTTTTGTAAGTAGTTTCGAGGCCCATTTTCTTGAATGCCCCTTGGGCTATCTCCTTGGGGGAGCTCAGATATCTTCTAAATACTATTGCCCAGCCTGGTAACCAATCAGGTGCTGTACCTTGCCAATGGTTGGATTAAATTCTGGACCTTTGCGGTGGGGCATGGCCTCAAACGCTCTCTGCTCATCCTCCATCATCAGTACATCCTGCTCCACCAGCCCTGCCAGTAACCCACGGGCGGCATTAAATAAGCTGTTTTTGACAAACCGCCGAAACCCCATGGGCAGTTTGTGTAAACGATGAAACGCCCCCAGGGAAACAAAATGCACGAGATAGGCTCGGGTGTGGGTTTCGCTGACAGGGCAAAACAGACAGTAAATCTTAAAGTCCTGACCCAATACTGAACGCCAGTGGGGATAGACATAGCTAACGTCCAGGTTGGTGGGCCGTAGCTTTCTCATGGCAGGGATAAACAGCTGCCCTACGGAGTAGATTTTGTCGATTTTGTAATAGCTTTCGGCATCGTAGTGGGCATCGACTCGGAGGGGACTGGTTTCGATGTCCCGCAGTACGGGGTTTGCCCAGGCCTGCAGGTCATCGTGCAGCCGTCCATGGTACATGTCCATCAGGTTCTCAATTAAAAATGAGAAGTGGGACTGGGTGTCGATGGTGGTGTACGACGCAATGTAATTGATGTGGTCCCATTCTGGCAGCCCCAGTAAGGGAACATTTTCTGCTAGTTCGGCGTTTCCTGGAAATAACCAGATAAAGCCATCCTGTTCCTGCACTGGATAAGCACGCAACCGACAGTTAGGCAGTTTTTGCTTGGCGCTCAGGTAGGGCACATCGACACAGGCTCCAGCCCCATTAAACTGCCAGCCATGGTATACACATTCCAGCTGATTGCCCTGCACCTGACCATGGCTAAGCCTTACCTGGCGATGGGGACAGCGATCTTCAAGGGCCTGGACAATGCCTTGACTGTCTCGATACAGCACGATTTGCTGTTGCCATAGCACTACCCCCAGAGGCTGGTTCGTTAGCTCATTACTCTGGGCCACTACATACCAATGATTTGGATTAATGGGGGCACGCCGGACCGTCTCAATTGATGTTGCGGATTTTGACGCGGATTTGGTCCCAGAGGGTGCTACGGAAATGGGCTGAACCATTGGACTATCTGTAGACGGCACTTAGGATTTTGTAGAAAGTGTCCTGATTATCAATCAGATTTTTAATCATAGGGCACCCCCCGCTGCATCACAGTCTTTTTTCATTACTTATGCCGACCGGGCTCCTCTCCATCAGCAGGGAAATCATAAAATAAAAAAATGGGGCCGCTTGCTTAAACCTTAAACACCCCTTCTGGATTTACTGACATCAGGGGCCGACGCGCACTGCCCTCCCTGTGTAATATCTCATTGGCCGCTAATAAGCCGCTGCTGACGGCACGTTCCATGAGACCACAGGGAAAGGGCATTTTTACCCAGTCTCCGGCAAACATCAAATTAGGGACAGCCGTGGCACTTTCAGGACGATTGGGATAGCTACCGGGGGGAAAACCGGCAAAGTTCTTTTGGTTAACCAGTTCCTGATGCAAAATAGTTGCCCCCTCCAGGGCGGGAACAATTTCCCACAGTTCTCGCTTAAATGTATCCAGCAGCACCTGCTGAGTGGGAAACTGTTTCTCTTTGTAGCAATAGGCGTGGAGCTCAACTACGCTGCCGCCAGTCTCTTTGGCCCATTTGCCATAGTCCCCTTGCACCTTGTGATAAAGGGTGATGCTATCGGTAAGATCGTATCCGGAGAGAGAGGTAAACCAGCTTTGCTCCCATTCAAAGTCGCGATCTAACCAAAACCGCCCCACGGCGAATGGATCAGCCACCTGGAGCTGATTTACCTGGGCCATAATGGTGGGGTTGGGCTCTCCCTGGGAAAGGGAGAAGAGATTTTTGATGCCGGGGATGTCGGCGGCAAAGATATAGTAATCGGCTGCCAGGCTGTCGGCTAATCCCTCTGTTTTTTGGGCAGGGTGAGCGGCAATTAACTGAATCCGCTCGGGTTCTCGTTGGAGCACCTTAAACTGGGCTAAATTGTCCTGGGCCGGACCGCTGACCACCTGACCCTGGGCATCGTAGGCAGCCCCGTGGCAGGGACAGATAAATCCTTCCCCCTGGGCCGCTATCTCTTTGTTAACGCTACAGCCCTGGTGGGTGCAGGTGAGGGAGATGGCTCTATCGCCGCTGACCACATACAGACGGTCGCCAGCGCCATAGTATTCGGTGGTGCCGGTACTGAGGAGGGGATTGCGATCGCACCAAAACGGCACCGGATTAACGGCAAGGTTCCCTTTTTGGTAATCAAGGCTAGCAATTTTGCCCTGATCCCAGTTCACCTGGCTAACGGTTACCCCAGTCAGAATACGCCCCCCATTGGCCTCAATCGCCTCGCTGAGGGGATCCACCAAACAGCGTCCCATATCTTCGCAGGTGCCATTAAAAGCCAGCCCTTCTGGATTACCAAAAAAGTAAAAATGGAAAAACTGCATCAGTTCCCCCGCACTGAGCACATCTGGCGCATTCAGACTGGACTTAGCAAAGGGCAAGAAATAAAGGTCAAATAGCCCCCTCGGAAACTGCCCCTGACCCCATTCATCCACCGAAAGATGATCTAACCGCTCATAGGTTTGAGGCATACGAAAGCTCGTAATCTCTCGAAAAACTTCCAAATGTTTCAGATTGGCAAGATTAATCCCCCAACTCAATCGATTGTCTGAAGAAACCGCCAGATCCACAATATTCCAGGGGAATGCGGCGTTACTAGGATAAAACGCCTCGGGTTTGTAGCCCTCTTTATAGAGAACGGCATAGAAATTTAAGGATTGAAAATTAGCCTGGGTCTTGAGCTCATCCACCAAACTAAACAGGTTGTAATACTGAGGAAAAAAACCATGAAATCCATGTTCCATCCGCAGCTCGTGCTCCCCCACCCGGATCGGCCAGCTGGCAATTTTCCCCCCCAGCTGCGGCGCTCGTTCCACCAGGGTCACCGTCACCCCCCGCTTGCTCAGTTCATAGGCAGCGGCTAGACCCGCCAGCCCACCGCCCACTATCACGGCGGTGGTGGGCCGCCCTACGGGTTTGGGTAAATCAAGCTGATCAACCTGGTGAAGCGTGGGTTTGGGTTTAGCAAAGCGGGTATAGCCCAGGGTGCCACCAACGGCTCCAGCTCCAAGTAATTTGAGGGCACTTCGTCTGGAAATATCAGGGGATTGCCAGGATTCAGAGAATGGATTCATTAAGGAAATAAGCGTGAGCAACGGTCGGGGCTGATTTAAGCAGGATTATCGTTTCAAAATGGGACAATCCCTGGCTTGATTGGTCGAGTTTGCAGGAATATCCGATACCTATACGGAGTCCTCAAGCTAAATGGATTGCCTAAAGCCGACATTTATACAGAGTCCTCAAGCTAAATGGATTGCCTAAAGCCGACATTTAACCAAATTTAATCGGCTTACAGGGATCAAATGTCGGTTGGTCAACGGATCTGCCTGGAGACAAAAGGGGCGTGGAATTCAAAACTTTGCAGCGGATGCATACGGTGTCTGGAGATTTAAGGGGGACACTGGCCAATAAAGGAAGTCTGGCAAACTCTAAAAAGCACCTTTAGTGGTTCAATATCTTAGGCTGATATCAATCAATTTTGGTACAAATCTTAAACCATAAAGGACGATAGCAACGAAACATTTATGGCCTATCTGACAGCTCAAATTTCTCGATACTGGCAGGAAATTATGGCTGTGGCTCAGCGAATTTTGCTAGAGCTGATCAGACGACGGCGTAGCCTGATTTTTTGGGCGATTTTCCCGACATTACTATTGTTTCTTAACGGGGCGATTACGGCGGAACGGACCCAGCTGGAGTTTGCCGATGCCTTAGAAGCTGTTGCACCACCCACCTTAGTGGGAGCGGCGTTGTTTTTTAGCTGTTTGGGGGGAAGTGTCGCAACAGTGGTATCGGAACGGGAGCAAAAAACCCTCAAACGGTTATTTCTGTCGCCGCTGCGGGGGGTGTCCTATTTTTTAGGCATTGTCGTTGCCCACTGCGCTATTGGGGTAGGACAGGCACTGTTGGTGTTTGCGATCGCGCTCCTGTTTGGAGCCACCTTCCCTGGTTCCTGGCCGTTAGCCATAGTGATTATCCTGCTAAGTATCCTGGCCTATGTGGGAGTGGGTTTTATCCTCGGCACCCAGTTTGCCCGCCGCACTGAGGATGTCAATGCCCTGGTGGCCGCTTTTGGGGTACCGCTGCTGATCTTAGGCGGTGCCTTTATGCCCACCTCAATTTTTCCCGAGTCCCTATTAAATCTGGCCCGGTTTAACCCCATTTTTCATATGACCGAAGCCCTTACCCTGACAATGGCCAGTGAACCTGCAGGGGAGCACATACGCTTTCTTAGTCTGTTTGCCCTATTGATGGTGACTGCTGGCTGGTTGTCCTATCGTCGGATGATGTATCTGGAGCGGCAGCTGTAGCTATACTTTCCATAGCAGCAGTCCTCCTCAGCTTTTCAAGACTAAACGCTTGAAAAATGCTGGCTAATAAAAAACTACTCACCATCAACTTACAAAATTCCTCTAATACCTCCAGGGTACTTTTAACGGGAAAAGCAGTATCAGCCCCCAACAAGAATGGCAATATATCTGGACGATTGGTTAACAAATCCAGAACAACCATGACAAACAGCGGAATAAAACTAGCAACCATCAGCGGAAAAACAGAACGGTAGCGTTTTAATTCGCGACGGTATCCATACACTAACCCCAGGGCCAACATGCCGTATCCCCCCACAATGGCATCATCCAGCCGATCAGTTAATGCCGTTTCCTGGATATTGCCTATGGTATGCAGCCATTTATCAAGTTGTTCATGAATTTCCAGCAGTTCATCCGCCGCCAAAAAGACAAAACCAAAGGCGATCAACAACCAAATAAATGCCGGTGACTTCCAACTCCAGCGACGTTGACACCGTAGCCGATACATTCTCATGGCTACGACAGCAACAGCAATTAGCTGCAGACCTGACAGCCAGGTAACAACACTCTCCTCATCAAAATAGGCCTGCAAATTCCCATCTTTAATGCCAGCCCATGCTGATAGCACCACCACCACCCCGTTAAGAATCAGGAGCACCCTTAACAACGGCCACGCTTTTGACGAACTCCATGGCATGGCAAATTTCATAACTAGCGCGCAATCTAGACGTCTATCAACAACAACCAAAGGACTGGGGCGATGAGTTATACCGCTTCAGCGCAGCTCGTCAATAAAGATAACTGACTGCTGTGGTAAAGATAAGTTTAACGCAAGATTAAATAGTTAAGAAAAATTAATAAATGCTGATCCATCGTTCTAGAGAGATGGTTAAGGAAAGTACTGTTATGCCACGTAACGCCTCACATCAAAGCCATCAAACCAGTGACAGGTCCAGTATCAGGTAATGATTATCTCCATAGCCCGAGTCATTTGGCGATGGAATTGCCTACGCTATTGTAGAAACTAAAATCTGAGTCTGTGGGGCTATTCTATGTCCACCCTAAAAACCCAACCCAACGATGCCAGCGTTGACCAGTTTATTCAGTCTATAGACCATGAACAGCGTCGGCATGACTGTCTCACGCTACTGCCCATTATGCAGCGCATCACCCAAAAAGAACCCCAAATGTGGGGAGATAGCATTATCGGGTTTGGCATCTACCTCGACTAGTTTGCAAGTGGTAGAGAAGGAGATTGGTTTGTAACAGGGTTCTCTCCTCGAAAGCTAGACATGACCGTATACATTATGCCAGGATTTGAAAAGTATTCAGCTCTATTAGAGCCGCAGCTGTTCAAAATTGATGCCCACCAGCATGCGGCCAAAAAATAGGGCGGCGATCGCGGTGCCGGCAATGGAATATACCACTAAG
>JBCCJR010000210.1:0-8776 GCA_039045805.1 Cyanobacteria bacterium P01_C01_bin.118 | reverse complement strand
TTGCTCTCGAAATAGCCTGCCCATGATTCTGCAACACCAGCGCAACCTTGCCATCCACTCGATGATGGGCAGTCACCCAAATCTTGCCCTCCCGATTGGAGAGTTCAATGCTGCCACTGAGCAGGCTGATCAATGCCTGTTTGAGATATGCCTCAATAGCCAAAACAGGAGGCAAATGAGGTGACGCAGTATAAGTCAGAACAATATTATTTTCCTCAGCAATGGGTTGATAGGTACTCACCACACCGGGCAACAACTCCCATAGTTGAACTTTTTCTAGCGTTTTTTCGGGAGGGGTCAGCTGCAGCTCCAATAATTCAAACACATCGTTGATCAGATTGCTTTGGCGATCGCAAGCTTGGCCAATCATCTGCAAATAACAGTCTCGCTGCTTAGGACTTAACTTAGACGAAGAAAGCAAAGTGAGCGCCGTCTTGATCGTAGTTATAGGATTGTTCAACTCCTGAGCTGCAGTGGTTAGAAACTGTGGATTAATCTCTAGACTCGAAGAGTGAAAGGTCGAACCGGCTGATTGGTTCGATGACATTAATGCTAATGACCTAGCCTTAGACGCATCCATGCTAATTCTAAATGCCCCTAGGGCGTGTTTAGGTACGAATGCCTCTAGGTTAGTTAAACCTAAGGGGTGATGACTGAGTATTTTTACTTAACTTTCCGTGCTAGCACGGAGCTAGATCCCAGTCATTTCACGGAAAATAATCTGCCGCTCCGCCACTGCTTTGAGTCAAAAGTAGCTACACCTAACTTTCTCAACCAGCGTCCACAGGTCCTTTATAAGGAGCTATATCAACGGATTGAAAAACAGTCAGTCATTAAAGAGCATCCTGCAACCGCGACTTAAGAGCTAACCGCGATTGTTCTCGGTCATCAAAATATTTTTTTTGAGTCCCTAAAATTTGATAGTCTTCGTGGCCTTTACCAGCAATCAGGACACCATCCCCTGGCTTAGCAGAAAGGATAGCCTGGTGAATCGCAGCAGCGCGATCACACACCACTTCATCCGCCCCTAAGTCAGCCTCAATACCTGCCACCACGTCGGCCAAAATTTGCTGGGGGTCCTCCGTCCGGGGGTTATCTGATGTGACCACAATCCGATCGGCTAGCTCATAGGCAATACGCCCCATTTGGGGACGTTTGGTGCGATCTCGATCGCCACCACAGCCAAACACACAGATCATTTGGCCAGTGATAAAAGGGCGCGCTGCCCGTAACGCATTCTTTAAACTATCCGGTGTGTGTGCGTAGTCTACGATCACACTGATATCCTGGCTGGGACTGGTCTGCACCCGCTCCATCCGCCCCGGAACCCCGCCAAATGCAGCCAAAGCAACAATCACAGACGATAAAGGTACGCCCAAATGCAGCACAGCCCCGGTTGCGGCTAATAGATTCTCTAAATTAAACTGCCCCACTAAAGGCGACGTAAAAGCAGCTGCCCCTAACGGTGTCACCAACGTACCCGTAATCCCTGTCGCACTGTAGCTCACGTCAACAGCATAGAGATCGGCTGCTGTATTGGTAATGTGATAAGTCCAAACCTGCTCAGGGTTTAGCCGCTCCACTAACCGCTGCCCATAGGTATCTTTACTATTGATAATGGCACGCCCCTTTAGATAATCGGGACTAAACAGTAAGGCCTTGGCCTCAAAGTATTCTTCTAAAGTCTTGTGATAATCCAGATGATCCTGAGTGAGATTAGTAAACACCGCCACATCAAACGGACATCCCCACACGCGTTTTTGAGCTAACGCATGGGAACTGACTTCCATGATGGCGTGGTGACAGTTAGCCCCAACGACCTTAGCCAATTCCCGCTGCAAATCTACAGGAAAGGGAGTGGTGTGCACAGCTGTTTCCTGATGTCCTGGCCAGCGGGTGTAGAGGGTGCCCAACAATCCCGTAGGCATAGCGGCTGCATTTAACAGATGCTCAATAATATGGGTAGTGGTGGTTTTACCATTTGTACCGGTTACACCCACTAGATGTAGCGTTTGACCAGGATAATCATGGAAAATAGCTGCAATTTCACCACAGACCGTGATCACATCTGTCGTTGAAATTAATAAGGTCGCATCATCCTTGGCCGGTTGATTTTTCAAGGCTTGAGGAGAGATGATGGCTGCGATCGCACCATTCTCAATGGCATTAGGCCAAAACTCTCCACCATCCACCCGAGTTCCTGGCATCCCAATAAACAGATCCCCCGGCTGACAGTGCGTTGAATTAGTACATAGCCCAGTCACATCCTGATCCAAAACTGGATGTTCGAGCAGTGACAACAGCCCAGACGGTAATTTTGCCAGTAACTCACGCAGCGTCATACAGCCCTCTCAAAACCTGTATCCTCGCTATTCTGCCTCAAAGGGGCCTAAATATGTGTTGAGCATTTTCTCTAACTGACGCACAGGCGCACGGGGCGATAGCCTGGGTAAAGGCTGCTCCTTTTCTAATTCAGGGGTTTCAGGATAGTTAATCACGCGGCAGAGTACCGGAATCTCGTACTGATATTCTGCAAACCAGACAGGATTTTGAGTAATATCGCGAAATTCTACATCAATAGGCAAATGACCTAATTCCGCCAATTTTTCCTCCAACCCTTCGCAAAGATGACAACCAGGCTTTGTGTAAAATATGAGCTTTTTCATGTTTGCCATTGTCTTACGCTAGATGGGCAAATTCGATTATTACGGTTAACGCTTACGAACAGTTCGGATAAATCTACATTTCTCCGGTGGGTTATGTGGGATTATCACGATAAGATACTTACTAGTGATTTTTTTATGGGCTACACCCTACTCACGGATATGGTTTCTTGCTTAAAAGCGCAATCCTATACTCCAAACAACACTATTGCGTTTAACCCCGAGCAGCTAGATCTTACAGAGCTCAATCGTCGATTTGAATCCGCCCCACCACAAGGAATTTTGGCATGGGCCGTCACCACCATTCCCAATCTGGCTCATATGACCTCCTTTAGTATGGGAGCATTGACCCACATGCTGTATCACGAACTGCAGGCCAGCATACCGGTAATTTTTCTAGACACCCTACATTTATTTCCAGAAACCCTGGCCACTGCTCAAAAAGCTAAGGAGTTTTACAACCTCGATCTCCACATCTATCGAGCAGCACCCACCCGTAAAGACTTTGCTGCTCAATATGGGGCCCGGCTTTGGGAAACAGATGTTGTTCGTTTTCACGACTTAACCAAAGTCAAACCGATGGAAAAAGCTTTGACAGACCTCAATATTCAAGGCTGGATCACGGGACGAAGACGAGATCAGTCTACTACTCGGCAAACCATGCCGATTTTGGAACGGGACAATAGCCGTATCAAAATCAACCCTTTAGCCAATTGGACCCATAAAGATATTTGGCGTTACACCTTTGCCAATCAGATCTTTTACAATCCACTCCATGATCAAGGCTACAGTAGCATTGGCGATCAGCCCCTCACCACCAAGGTGCAAACAGGCGAAGACGAACGGGCCGGGCGCTGGCGTGGCAGTATCAAAACCGAATGTGGCATTCATAGTTAGCTGTATGCAAAGCGGCTAACTATAGACAAATCATGAAATCTGTGTATATTCCGAAATTCTGAACGTTGGGATTGATGTAAACGCCATAACCAACAGATGATTCAGCCCAAATTATTGATTTAAACCAGGGCTAACATCTATTCAGAACAGGCACATACTCATGGCATCCTCAAGTAGTTCGGTAGGAAAACTCTGGCGTAGCGCATCCGCTGGCGGCGGCGGCGGCAAAACCTTTTCAGATATTGCTTGGCCTCCACCAGCCAGTGCCCAGGTCGTTACCCAAAAGGCCCACCCCGTTGAAGTGCGGGTGAGGGTGGGTCGTTATGTAGACCAGGTGCAAATGCGATGGACAGATCGAGAACTGCCTGCCCACGGCGGCGAAGGGTCCAGATTAGAATCATTCGTGCTCGATAGCAATGAATATATTGTCAATGTGCGTCTTACGGGTAAACGCTACATTGGCTCAATAGAACTGATCACTAGCCAAGGTCGCAGCATTCTTTTTGGTCAACAGTCCAGTAACATTATCGATCTCCAGGTTCCCCTTAATCACCAGGTGATTGGATTTTATGGACAAAGTGGACGCTGGATTGATCAGCTGGGGGTGATCGCTGTTCAGACCAGTCTTCAGGCTGTGAAGCCACCGGCAAAACCCCAGCCAGAACGCCCCAATGATCCAGTGCTAGGAGCCATTCCAAAATCTGGAATCGAGCTGATTAAAGAATTTGAAGGCTATGCCAAAGCTTTACCTGATGGTCGGGCTAAAGCCTATGCCGATCCGCTATTAGGTTGGGAGGTGCCCACCATTGGCTATGGCACCACTCGTTATCCCAATGGCATCGAAGTCAAACAGGGGGACATCATTAATCAGCGTCAGGCGGAAGACTATCTAATTGACCATGTGGACGAATCCTGCCGTAAGGCTATGGAGAAAATCCCCACCTGGAAACAGATGAATAGCAACCAGCGAGGGGCTTTGTATAGCTTTGCCTATAACTTGGGTTCAGGTTTTTATCGCGGTTTTAACTTTGAGTCAATCACGCGAGTCTGTGACTCTCCAGACCTTTGGAATGACCATCGCTGGATTGCGGCCCAATTTGTAAAATATCGCAATCCCGGCACCTCTGTAGAGGAGGGTCTACGGCGGCGACGGCTGGCAGAAGCAGACCTGTTTTGTAAACGACCTACAGCCGCCGCCCCTAACTGGGACGATGATCATGATGAGGCTGGAGAAGCTGGTGACCACGCTCCTGAAGGTCGGATTGATAACATCGTTCGTGATGTTGCGGGCAAACAACCTGTAGGAGCTGGCCTTACTCCCGATATGTCATTTGACACACTGATTACGCCTCATATTACCTATGGCGAATTTGCGCTCTATCGAGAAGCACGGCGCTTTCGCTCTGACTATCAGTGCAAAACAGCTTACGAAATCTGTGTGTTTCTAGAACGATGCCGCGACTATTTTGGCGGTAATGCTCTAGTGCTCACATCTGGCTACCGACCTCCTGAAGTCAATGCCAAGGTTGGCGGTGCTCGCCGCTCGGAACATCTATATGATGCTCCCAATACTGGGGCAGTGGATTTCTATATCAAAAACGTGAGCGTCTATGAGGTGGAGTCTTGGTGCGACCAAAACTACCCCCACAGCATTGGCTATGGTGCCAAGCGGGGATTTGTCCACTTGGGTATGCGACCTGGAAAACCTCGGGTGCGTTGGGTTTATTGATGTTTACTGCCAAGGTGCTTGTCTAGAAATACCGCAAAACAGCCTCAGACGAGTACCCTGGTAAAGCACTCTCACCCAAACACAAGACACGGTGGATTTTTCGGCGTTGCCGACAACGGCATTTATTCATCCTGATGGTGAAAATCGAGATGCGATCGCATCTCTCCTACACCGCATAGTGGACCAACTCATTGACACCATGGCTCAGGCAGCGGACCGTTCTCCACTACCTGAGCCTTTGGCCTTAAATGTGCTGAAAGATTGGAGTGTTTTACCCCAAACATCTCAAGATATAGAAAAAATTTTGACCGCAGCCCATACCCAAATGAAGCATTCCATGAATGCCGCACATCCAGGCTACATCGGTCACATGGACTCCATACCCACCACTCTTTCGATCATTGGCGATTTATTAGTCGCCGCCCTCAACAACAATATGTTGAGCGTCGAAATGTCGCCGGTCTTCTCCCGATTAGAAACCCTTGTTCTCCAAGAAATCACTCAGCTCTTTGGCCTCGGACCTCAAGCCAACGGCGTTCTCGTTAGCGGCGGTAGCCTTGCTAATCTCCAAGCGCTGATTGTGGCCCGCAATATTGCCTTCAATACATTAGAGAACGGCATCAGCGATCAAAAACCTGTTTTCTTTGTTTCGGAAGTTGCCCACACGTCCTTTCAAAAGGCAGCCATGATCATGGGATTAGGCACCAACGCAGCCATCCCCATCGCCACCAATCAAAATTCTCAAGTTGATATAGATAACCTGAAAACAAAACTTGCCCAGGCAAAGACCCATGGCCAAACCCCCTTTGCACTTGTGGCTACCGCTGGTACAACGGTAACCGGTAATATTGACCCCATTGTGCCCATGGCTGAAATTGCAAAGCAGCATCAGCTTTGGTTCCATGTGGATGCAGCCTATGGCGGAGCCGTCATGTTCTCCAAACGTCATCGCCATCAGCTAGCAGGGATTGAACTGGCAAACTCAGTGACCTTTAACCCACAAAAATGGCTCTATGTTTCTAAAACCTGTGCCATTTTGATGTTTCGTCAGTTTGATTTGTTGCAGCATCACTTTAGGGTACTGGCCCCCTACATGCACAATCACGACGACTGGCCCAATCTCGGAGAGCTAACGGTACAGGGCACTCGCCATCCTGATATTCTCAAGCTATGGCTATCATCACAGCACATCGGTAAAGACGGCTATAGTGCCATCATCGAGCACAACTATACCCTTACCCATACATTTACCCAGGCAGTCAAAGCCAGACCATTTCTAACACTAGCCAGCGAACCCCAAATGAATCTGGTTTGTTTTCGCGCCAAACCCGCTCAGATTCCCACAGAACAATGGGATAGCTGGAACCATAGTTTACAACAATGGCTTTTAACCCAGCACAATAGTTTTTTATCGCTACCGGTCTATCGAAGCCAGCGCTGGCTTAAGGCTGTTTTACTCAATCCATTTACCACCAAAAAACAAATCGAACGGCTGTTTGACGCCATCGATCACTATTACATCACCCATGGGAAATAGCCCTTGACGTTCTGAACTAGGACAAAGATACTGATTGACAACCCGGTCAGTTATTTTGAAATCCCGCAAAATTCATGGTCAAGCTACTCCATCTCTCAGATATTCACATGGGTAGTGGCTTTAGCCATGGACATATCAACCCAGAAACAGGATTAAATACCCGTCTAGAAGACTTTGTCGCTACGCTTACTCGCTGTATCGATCGTGCCCTTAGCGAACCAGTGGACCTGGTTCTGTTTGGTGGTGATGCATTTCCCGATGCCACCCCACCACCCGTAGTCCAGCAGGCATTTGCTCAACAGTTTCAGCGATTAGTCACAGCAAAAATTCCAGCGGTGCTGCTGGTGGGTAACCACGACCAACATGCCCAGGGCATGGGGGGAGCCAGCCTATGCATCTACCGTACCCTAGGAGTACCGGGCATCATTGTAGGGGACAGTCTCACCACCCACCGTATTGACACGCAAGCCGGTCCTATTCAAGTGATTACACTGCCCTGGCTTAATCACTCCACATTACTCACGCGTCCTGAAACTGAAGGTCTTTCTCTGGGAGCCGTCAATGAACTGATGTTAGACCGTGTACGCACTGCCCTCGAAGGAGAAATTCGCCAGCTAGCATCCGACATTCCGACAGTCTTACTAGCCCATCTGATGACTGACACCGCCCGCTATGGTGCTGAAAAATTTCTAGCAGTTGGTAAAGGGTTTACAGTCCCCATGGCTTTTTTGGCTCGCTCCTGTTTCGACTATGTCGCCTTAGGCCATGTTCACAAACATCAAATCCTCTGTCACACACCCCCTGTTGTCTACCCAGGCAGTATTGAACGGGTGGACTTTAGCGAAGAAAAAGAAGACAAAGGATTTGTCTTAGCCGAAGTTCAACCTGGGCAAGCAGCTGTGGAATTTTGCCCTTTACCCGTAAGAGATTTCAAAACTATTGAGGTCGATCTCTCCAGCAGCAATTCCCCTCAAATCAAACTAGAACAAACCCTGACTCAAGCCAACATTGCTGATGCTGTCGTGCGGCTAATCTATAAACTCAGTCCGGCTCAACTTGAACATATTGACCATGCAGCCCTACATCAAGCTCTGGCTCCAGCCCATAGCTACACTATCCATGCAGAACTAATTAGTCAGCTCACTCGCCCACGACTGCCTGAGTTAACCTCTGACAGTCGCGATCCGATCAAGGCCTTAGAAACTTATTTAGCCCACCGTGATGATTTAGCAGAGCTCAGCGCAGATATGCTATTAGCCGCCCAGGCCTTACTCAGCGAAGATAAAATCCCCCCTGACCAAGAAGATATTTCCGTAGCTGACGAAGTAGACAATCAGCAACTCAGACTCCTGTAAACGGTCAAAGACGATTACAGTCTGGCAATCGTCTGGTACAGCCCTGTACACACACCAGTTAGAAAATCCACATCCAGGGTATCTAGAGTATCGGCCTGGCTGTGATAGTGAGGATTACGCAAATCTGCCGTATCGGTCACCATCAGGGCATCATAACCAGCATCCCAAAAAGGAGCATGGTCACTACGGCGGGTGGTGGGCAACGGCAGGCCTCGATTGACCATAGGGAGCCAAGCACAGTTGACTCCTGTCTTTGACAATCCACGACTTAACCGCATCATCACAGGAATTGTCTGCCAATTTCCGACTAAGGCAATAAAATCGGCCGTTTTGGGATAGATATACTCCATACCAGCCACTGGATAAGTCTGCGGTAGGTCAGACGCACAATATCCCAACATCTCTAAGGACAGCATTAAATATATAGGCTTCCCCTGTAAGGCATTGACGTAGGTACGGCTACCCACCAAGCCATATTCCTCTAAATCAAATGCCACCAAGTGCACTGGACGCCTTGGCCTCTGAGCAGCAAATAGTCGAGCCAGTTCAAGCAGCACTGCTACCCCCGTAGCATTATCATCAGCCCCAGGGGAAC
>JBCCJR010000209.1:0-8798 GCA_039045805.1 Cyanobacteria bacterium P01_C01_bin.118 | reverse complement strand
TGTTGAGGGTGGTTTCGATGAATTTTTCGAGGTCTGATTCAGACGTTCTTCTAGATCGGTAAGTCGCTCATTCAGCTTAGCCAACTGGTCACTCTGTTCAATTAAGCGCTCATTCTGTTGAGCTAAGCGCTCCTCCAACACCCTGACTAACGCTTGGATGCTGGGTGGCGTTGCCTCCCAGTCCGCTTTTGGAACCTTAATGCCTGCAATTTCGATGTCTTCGCTCATATTCACAACTTAGCGAAGATTGATGCACTGACGCCCTAAATTTTCTTTAACCTTCCTGGGACGGTTACCTCAGCGGAAAGATAGTCGCCGTTTCGCTCCACCACTGGGCGGCCTGTTGGTCGTAAAAAAGGGTGGTGTCTTATTTGGATGCAAACGCCTAACCGCTTGAGCGGTTTTGATCCAATTAGCCTTGCGACTTTGAGTCCCGTCATTTCCCCATTAGCAACTACTACTATCCACAATATCGTGGTTTCCACTCACTGACCTTCAACTGATATCTTTACTCGTTTATAATTTCCCACACTGAATTTGTTGTTGAACCACCCGAGCACAGTTCTGGAAAGCCGACACCTCTGCCTCATTCAGCCGAGTTTCCAAACGATAATGAATACCCTGGCGACCAACAACACAAGGCACACTAAGACAGCAGTTAAACACATTACAGTAACCATCAATTAACACCGTCACCGGCAGCGTATACCGCGAATCCTCCACTATACTGCGCACAATCATCTCCATAGCCAGAGACACCGTGTAATTGGTATATCCCTTAGCTCTGAAAATAGTCCATGCCGATTGTTTCGCATCCTCCACCATCTGTTGGCGTAAAGGACTAGCATCAATTAATGCACCACCGCTCGTAGCCGAACTGAGAGCTGCAAATTGACTTTCGCCGTGCTCTCCTAAAATATAGGCGTTGATATCAGCAGGATGGATGCCCAGTTGAGTTGATAACAGGTCACGGAACCGAGCTGAGTCAATGAGGGTGCCAGTGCCAATCACTCGTTGCCAGGTGATTCCCTCAGACTGTTGACGAGCAATTTGTAAGATTTGGTAAGTTAACGCATCAACGGGATTGCTGACATTAACAAAAATAGCGTTCGGACTGTATTGAACTAGAGGTGGGATCAGCGTCTGCATGATCTGAGTGTTCTGCAAACATAGCTCATTGCGGTTTACCATGCTTTTAGGCATAGGGGCACTAGCTGCCATGACGATGATGTCTGAGTTAGCAGTGTCTTCCAAATCACCATCTCGAACCACAAGTCGATAAGGCGTGAGAGCTATAGCCTGCTGAATATCGATAGCTTCAGCATGGGCAATTTCTCGGGTGCGGTTATACAGGACCAATTCGGATGCTAAACCGTCTTTTGCTAAAACAAAGCTAATGGTTGAACCGACTTTACCGATGCCAATGACAGAAATTTTCATGCCTGTAGTTTCCTGCATACACTACTTAATTCTACTCACCACTTTTCAGCAAAAGGACGAATTTCTACATCAAAGGACCAGGCTGATCGGGGTTGATGGGCGATGTGAAATGTCTCTTCGGCAATATCAATCGGTTGGCAGAAGAACTCTTTAGAAATGGTTGCTTGTTGGTTCAAAGGTTGAGTGTTGAGGCCTTGAACAGGTAGATCGGTTGACCAGGGTGTTGCGATCGCAGCATCAATCGTCAAATAGGCCACATGAATTCCCTGGGGTCCTAACTCGCGGGCCAGGGACTGAGCCAAAATTCGCTGTGCTGCTTTGGTGGGGGCAAAGAGAGCATAGGTGGGAATCCCTCTATGGGCGGCTGTGTTACCCGTCACCACAATGGTGCCACTGCCTGCTTGCAGCATAGCGGGTACAAGCTGACGCACCAGGTAAAGCAGGGAGGTAGTATTGACTCGAAAGTTATGTTCTAAAGTTTCTGGATCAGCGTTTAGAAAAGTTCCAAACGTAGCGCTAACAGCATTGTGAATTAGAACAGAAGGCAGCCCCATCTCTGTTTGGATATGTTCTACGGTTGTGAGTAATTCCTCCAAATTACTCACGTCACAGCCATAGGCTTTAGCCTGAGGGATTTCCTGCTCAAGTTTCTGGAGCCGCTCGCGATTGCGGGCAATCATGGCTAACCGATAGCCGCCTTTAGCAAATCGGCGGGCAATTGCGGCTCCTGTGCCCTCTCCCACCCCTGTAATTAAACAAATTGGCTGAGTCATGGGTTGTCTCCTTATGGAATGGTCATCTCTCCTTGGCTAACTTGAACTGAATTTCCACCAACGCGAATGGCAGATATCCTATTGTTGTCCTTGTCTGCTTCAATTTCTAGAAAGCTAGGTCGCCCCATTTCAAATCCCTGTTCAATCACCCAGTGTAATTTTCCAGGTTTTGCAGTTTGGCCCAGATAGCCTGCAAAAGCGGTGGCAGCTGCTCCAGTAGCCGGATCTTCTTGGATACCCATGGCGGGTGCAAACATCCTGGCTCGAAAATCAGAACCTTCTAACTCTGGCTCAGGGGTGAACAAATAGATGTGGGGAGCCCAATAGGATGCCAGCATTGCTTCCCACTGGGTGAGGTTGAGTTGTGCTTTGGCAAGGGCGGTGCGATCGCAAATCGGAATAAACAAAAATGGCACCCCACAGGATAATGCCTGAGGCTTCCAGTCGGCGGCGAGTAAATCTGACGGCTGAAGAGACAGCATAGAAGCTAATTCAGCCAGAGGTGGGGGTTCTGGGCCAAACTCTGGCAGCTGAGCCGCTGAGAATTGTGTAAAAGTGGGTTGACTGTTGGTGCTATCAATGACAACTGGGATATCGCCCACACCCTCTTCAAAGATAATCGTTGTCTTATCTTTGATTAAAGGCACCTTGCCTATGGCAGCCAGCAGATAGGCCGTACCAATGGTGGGATGTCCGGCAAAGGGTAATTCAGTGCCTGGGGTGAAAATCCTCAGGCGATAAGTTCCCTCAGTGGTCTCTGGCGGTAGAACAAATGCAGTCTCAGATAGATTAAACTCACTAGCAATCTGCTGCATTTGCTCTGGTTTTAACCCGTCTGCTTCTGGAAAAACAGCCAGGGGATTACCACCAAAAATATGTTTGGTAAAAACATCAACGGTGTAAAAACGGTAACGCATAGAGTACTCCAGTAGTAATAACAACAACTTCTCGATCTGTCTGTGTCATGGTTTTAGGGGTTGGCTGTAACCAATCCTTTATCTTCTACCAGCTTTGTTAGCTCATGGGTGTCGGTGTTATAGACATAGCCATAAATGTTGACATGTTTAGGGGTGCCCTTCGATTCTCTGACCAAGCGAGTGTCGTACTTCAGTGATGTGGCAAAGTCACCAATAGAGATACTAGCCCGCTCATAAAGAGCCGCAATGTCCTGATGATGTTCGCGTTTATAGGCCTCGATCAGCCCATCTGGTGTGAATGAGGTGGCCCCACAATAGGTGTGATGGACGATGACAATATTCTGAATACCAAATAAGTGTTGTGCCACCGTAATCGAACGTAGCGCATCCACGGCTCGCCCCCCTGCAACAACAACCTCAAAGAGAGTGGCTGACGATGTAACCTTGTTTCCCTGAGCATCGGTGACAACGGTGCCTGGATAAACCTCATCAAACTCCTCTGCAACGGCTAGCGGAACTTCAATCACCCTGGGGTCATAGCAGTAGACCACAATTGTTCTCAGATTTGGCACTGCCTTCGCAAACTCCTGACGTACCGTCGGTTCATGGTAGTTAGACTGTTTTGAGAAGATATAATCATCAAAGTTTTGTTCTGTAGAACTCATGATGTAACTCCTTTGGATTAATAAATTAGATTGATCTTTTAACAACAACACTGTTGTCATATTTCAAATCTATCTTCCCAGTCTGCATCACCTGATGAATTCGCTCATCCACTTCGTAGACCCGAACCCACTCCAGATCTCCAGCCTGTTTTAATAATCCAGAGTGGGGCGATCTCACTGTTTGTCTGTATTGCACCTGAGTCATGCGACAGGCTTGACCACCATAGCGATAGAGGTATTCAGTGGTACCCTCAATCACCCAACGGGCCTGATACAGCTTCCAGAACTGACCGTCATGTTCATAGATATCAAACGTCATCTCATACTGACTCTCTATTTGGAGATGCCAGGGATTACTCTCGATCTTTTTCCAGTCAGTGACCAGACTGCCATCTTCAAATTCTTGACCTGAAATTTTCCATTGCAGTGTGTTTTTCATGATTGTTGCTGCGATTAAAAAACGACCAGTCGTCTTAAAATAGTGACAATTTCTCCATGTAGGGACGCACAGCTGTGCATCCAATGCAGGATATTCGCCATTTACCTAAATTTGGACGCACTAAGGTGCGTTCTTGCCTCAATTGTTAAGAGGTTTAGGGAGCCACCAAATAACTGTTCAGCAGCCGCCATAATTGCCGGATAGGTTCTACCGATTGTTCGACCTGCATTCGTAATAAAGCGCCTTCATAGGCATTGATCAAAAAATCTGCAAGGTCTTCGACAGAAATATCGTCCCGGATAGTGCCTTGGCTTTGGCCTCGTTGTAGAGTGCGAAGAAACTGTTGTTGCATACCTTCAAACCCCTCAAGCATTGCCTGTTGGCATAGCTCGCTGCTTGCCCCCAATTCTGCTCCTAAATTACCGATGATGCAGCCTGCTTTTACCTCCTGATGTCGCTGCATTTCTTGTTCAAAAAACTGTTCAAGAGCAGTCATGGCATTATCTTCTGAACCATTTAGCCAGGTGGCCATGTTGGTGACAACCCACATGGCATAGTGACGAATGACTTCAGCCCCAAACTGTTCTTTGCTTTCAAAGTAGTTGTAGAAAGATCCTTTGGGGACCTTGACTAAATCCACCACTTCCTTGATGCCAGTGCCATGATAGCCCTGGTCCATAAACAGCTTCAGACCTTGTTCCAGTAGCTTTTCGCGGATATTTTCGTTGCGCTTTGGTCTAGCCATGAAGACATTATATGACCGGTCGTCTTAAAATGTCAAATCGATAACTCAAGGCTGAAGTGGTTGATGCTAGTCAGCCGTTGCGTCACACTCATCAATGGCGTCATAGCAGTAGGTGCGGTCATAAGCCCCATCAGTGCGCACTTGGTCAATCTTATTTTGAATCGGCGCTCTTTGTTTAGTAAATGCACCGAAAATATACGTATTCAATCATCTATTCTTGGTTTCATTTATCACCTTTTATTTCATTGCTCTAACCGTAAAAACACTCTCAGTGCAATCACCAACAATTCAAATTTCCTTCAAAAAGATCCTTTGAAGTTGGGTGTTAGCACCATGGGTTCGGCTGCGTATCAGCGGATAAAAAAGAACAGTCCGGCACGCACCGATCCGAAATACCTATAAAAATGGATACAGTCGACCAACAGTTTCTTACGCTTGTTAACACTGAGCGGGCAACCCATGGTTTGCCACCAGTCACCCTCAACGCACAGCTAGACAGTGCCGCTCAGCGTCATAGCAACGATATGGCACTTAACGACTGGTACAACCCATTAGATCCACACCAGGGCTCTGACGGATCTACCATTGTAAGTCGAGTGCAAGACTCTGGATATTCCTATGAAATCGCTGCTGAAAATGTCGGTGCCGGTCACTTCACACCACAAGAAGTCTTTAACGACTGGAAAAATAGTCCCCTTCATCTCGCTAATATCCTAAACCCTAAAGTCACGGAGCTTGGCGTTGGCCACTTTTATTTAGAAAATGACACTGGCAATAACAACTATTTTGATTATTGGACCATCCTTTTAGGTAACCCAGTTGTAGGAACAGTCCCCGTAGTTGTTCCTACGCCAACACCAGAACCCGCTCCAACACCAATACCAACACCCGAGCCAGTCCCTACCCCAGAGCCAGAGCCCATGCCGGCACCGATACCTACGCCCACTCCGGAACCTGAGCCGTTACCTGTCCCCACACCAACACCCGAACCTGTTCCTGAGCCTGTTCCTGTTCCTGCTCCCACACCAGAACCAGAACCAGAACCAATCCCCAAACCCGAACCTGCTCCTGAGCCTGCTCCCACACCAGAACCTGTTCCTGAGCCTGCTCCTGTTCCCGCGCCTATCCCTGAACCCGAACCCACACCTGAGCCCACACCTACTCCTGTACCTGAACCCACACCTGAGCCCGAACCTACTCCTATACCTGAGCCCACACCTGAACCTGCTCCCATACCTGAGCCCGAGCCCACACCAGAACCAGAACCTACACCCATACCGGAACCAGAACCTACGCCAGAACCAACACCCGAGCCTGTTCCCACCCCAGCACCCACTCCTGAGCCTGCTCCCACCCCAGCACCCGAGCCTATACCTGCCCCAGCACCCACTCCCGATCCTATAGGAGAATCTCCTCAACCTCAACCACCCGAAGACTCACCAATACAGCCGCTGATTACACCTGGCGATGACACTATTGTCGTCCCCCTAAACTTTGGCCCACTGGCCGGTGACCTGGGTAATGATGAAATTCTTGGCAGTGCAGGTAATGATATCCTGCGGGGAGATCTCAACAGCCGCGACCCAGGCGGCAGCATCGGTGGCAATGACTTTATCTCCGGCGGTGCTGGCGATGACCGCATTGGCGGCAAAGGCGGCGATGATATTCTCCTTGGTGGAGAGGGTAATGATGCCCTGTGGGGAGATGACGGTGATGATCTCTTGCGGGGTGGGGTGGGTAATAACACGCTGACTGGCGATGATGAGTCCGGCGGCAGTGGTGCTGATACCTTTGTCCTGACGGCTGGAGTCGGGATGGATATGATTATGGATTTTGAAATTGGGATAGACTTTATCGGCTTAGCTGATGGGTTGAGTTTTGAGGAGCTGTCGTTGGGACAGGGTGATAGTGGGGTAATGCTGAGCTTGGGTGAGGATGTATTGGCTGAGGTGAGAAATGTGAGTATTGGTGAGTTAGGGGAGGGGATGTTTGTTGGGGTTTAGAGAGGAATTCTTTCCTGGTCAAGGCTAGAGTATACCCCCACCTAAAAGATTGTTATATGAGGCTATGATAACGATGATTTCCCTTGCGAAGGCAGGATAGTTTCGTGTTCACCAGGGAAAATCTGTAAGATATATGACTTCATTCATACTTAATCGAGTTATGATCGGAAGGATCCAAAACCGGTTGCTTGGGGTCCCTCCGAGTTCCCCAAACCCCCATGGCTAGGGCCGGGAGGCCGCCCTAGTACCCAGCCTACTAGATTGTCCTCAATTGCATTAAAGTAGGGGTTACGGCGGGGTCAATTAATCAGGTTATCGCATTGTTGTTTAGCGTGACATTTTTGGAAAATCCGTATCTATTGGAATTTTAAATGGTGGATATGGATATTCCGGAGGGTGGGCACGGTCCATCTTCGAATACAGCATGCCTTTCTCACAACGCTACATTATTTTCGTTTCTTTGGATCCACCAGCTGCATGGCCTGGTTAAAAAACTGTTGTTTGATGCTGTAGGCGACCAAAATCGATGTTGTCAGGGTGGCAAAGGCCAGCATAAACATGATCAACATTTGGTAAAGAGCCGCATTTAGCGGATCGGCTCCGCCCAGGATTTGGCCTGTGATCATGCCGGGGAGAGTGACCAGGCCCACTACCATCATCGAATTTACTGTGGGAATTAGACCGGCTTTGATGGCGTCTCGACGATAGTCGGCAATGGCCTGGGTGGGGGTGGCTCCAAGGCTAAGGTGGGTTTCTATGTCGGTGCGGTGGTTGCGGAGGGCATTGACCAGACGCTCTCCGGTTAAGGACGCGGCGGTGAGGGAATTGCCCAGGACCATGCCAGTGAGGGGAATCAGATAGCGGGGTTCGTACCATAGCTCAGGTCGGACAACCACTGTCATGGTGTAAGCGATAGTCAGGGCCGTACTGGTAAAAATAGCTCCCCATAGCCACAGGGCTAACCGGGGAATATCTTTACCAATGCGGTTGCGGGCGGTGAGAGCGGCTACGGTGATCATCACCAGCAGCACCAGCAAAATTAGACCGGGGCTGCGGAGGGTAAAGACAATGGAGAGAAAAATGCCGACGGCAAACAGTTGAACAACTGTGCGTAGGGTGGCGAGGGCCAGAGTCCCGGCAAGACCCAGCTGCTGCCATAGGGACAGTCCAATGGTAACGGCTGCCAGGCCCAGGGCCCAGGCGATGCGAAGCAGGTCTAGTTCGATGGTGGTGGAGTTCAAAATTACTCTCGCATTACATAACCCACACCACGTACGGTCTGGATCAAGCGCTTTTCGCCTTCGGATTCTAGCTTTAGCCGCAGATAGCGAATGTACACTTCAATAATGTTGGAGTCACCCATAAAGTCGTAGCCCCAGACTTTTTCTAAAATCTGGTCGCGGGTGAGGACCTGGCGGGGATGGGCGATAAGGTAGTCCAGCAGGTCAAATTCTTTGGCGGTGAGTTCGATGCCGCGATCGCCCCGGAAGACTTCGCGGGTTTTGCGATTGAGGGTAAGGGTTTCAAACTGTAGGGCTTCGGCCTCTGGGGGGTCGTTGCGACGTAGATGGGCGCGCACACGGGCCAGCAGCTCTTCGATGCTAAAGGGTTTGACCACATAGTCGTCGGCACCGGCATCCAGACCTGCCACGCGGTCGGCGACGTCGTCCTTGGCAGTGAGGAAAATAATCGGCATCTGCGCGCCGGTGCTGCGCAATCGACGGCACACTTCTACACCGGCCAGACCGGGCATCATCCAGTCGAGCAAAATTAGGTCTGGGACACTATCACGAGCGGCCATTAGACCCGATAGGCC
>JBCCJR010000208.1:0-8834 GCA_039045805.1 Cyanobacteria bacterium P01_C01_bin.118 | reverse complement strand
GGTGAGGGCCATCTCGTACACTGGCAGCTGTGACGGATCAAACTTAAACAGTCGCGGCTGTTCAATATTGTCGGGAAGACGATTTCGAGCCCGGTTGAGCGTTGCTGTGGCGTCGGTCAGGGCCTGGTCAATATCTCCACCGGGTTCAAAATAGAGATCTATACTCACCCGCCCTTCTCGTGTTTTGGAGACTACCTGCACCACGCCTTCTGTAGCAGCCATTGCCTGTTCTAGCGGACGGGTTACTTCATCTACCGCCACAGCTGGTGAGACACCCGGGGCGTCTACTCGCACCCCGATCCGGGGATAGGTGATGGAGGGCAGTAAATCAACGGGTAATTGCGCAGTGAAAAATAGTCCTAAAACCACCACGGCCACAGAGAGCATTAGTGTGGCAATGTGACGACGGATGGCAAGGGTACTAAGACTAATTCTCACTCTCCAGCCTCCTCAGATAAAATGCTTAGTCTCACTGGTTGACCATCTTCGAGGGGGCGATCGCTTTGGACTACAAAGGTTTCACTAGCCTCTAATCCGGAGAGAATTTCCACACGACCTTTGCGCGACTCTCCTACGGTGACTGACCGGGCGGCTACGGTCGTTTGTTCACTGTCTTGCTTGACAACAAAAATGGTGCGGTCTTCGGTGCCGTTTTCTAACGAACTGGTGGGGACAATGATGCGTTCAGCCTGGGAGGAGGTAAATCGTACACGGGCTAGTAGCCCGCTACCGACGCGATCGCTAGGATTATCCATAGTCACCTCTACGGTCATCAGCCGAGATGTAGCATCGGCGACGGGAGAGATGCGGGTGATCCGACCAGAGATAGTCTCCAAATCGGGAAATGCGTCGAGACGGATTTGGGCAGGTTGGCCTACAGTGAGCTGGCCAATGTCAAGCTCGGAAACCTGTACAGCCACTTTGAGGGTGCTTAGATCCCCCAGTTCCAATAAAGACGCCCCGGTTTGGACATAGTCACCGGGGTCCACTAACCGGGTGAGTACAGTGGCGGGGAGCTGGGCTCTGAGATTTACCCAGGCTAGTTGTTCCTGGGCTTCTTCAACGACAGCTTGTTGGGCATTGACACGACTGGCTGCAGCGGCAATCACCTGCTGTCTGGCCTGAACCTGGGCCTGGGTGGATTTGACGGCCTGTTCTGCATTGATTAAGGCCAGCTCGGCAGCCTCGGCAGCCTGCTGAGAGATGGCTCCCTGGTCTGCTAGTTTTCGCAGACGGTCTGCGTCGATTTTGGCCTGGTCGCGGGTGGCTTTTGCTTGGATAGCGGCGGCTTGGGCATCTGCGATCGCAACCTCATCCTCCGCCACCTCCGACCGCCGCACCGACAGTTCCGCCTCCGCCTCATTCGCCCTGGCGGTCAGCAAGCCCCCATCGATCTGAGCCAGCAGCTGACCAGGCTGCACCCGGTCGCCCACATCCACGGTTACGGCGACTACCTGTCCTGGAGTTTGCGATCGCAGTGCCACCTGTTGCTGCGGACGAGTCGTGCCAGAATACTCAACGATTTCCGTTAGCATACCGACCTGGGCACGGGCCGTTTCCACAGCAATTGGCTGATCTGAATCAGCAGACCGCGACGGTTGCGCCTCACTGGGGGCAAAAAAGCCACAGCTCGGCATCAAGAGAACCAACCCCAAACCCGCAATCAATCTAACGCTATGCTGAAGTCTGACCATGGGCGTATCCTGTGGGTTCATGTTCATTCTAGATAGATATGAACTCAGACTTAGTATCCCAAGACGCAGCCTGAGGAAATAAACCATGTCCAAGCGGCAATCACAGGTTTCCTCAATAGAAATGCTGCCCCCCGACACCACTGAGATGGCCTCTAGAATACATCTATATTTTAACTGTTATAAACAACAACAACCATCCAGGTTGACCGCCCGGCTGATAGCAGAAAACGTAAATTGAGCGTTTGCTGATCGTCCCTGCCTCTCTGTCCAACCGTCATGTTAAAACTCTCTCAAGATTCTCTTTCAAGAAACCATTGGACGGCAAAACGAGAACAGCCTGCTTAAATTCAATAGCAATCAGCACCGTGCCAACCCTTAACAAGCAAAGCTGACTAACCTATGGGATAAGCTCGCGCCTATGGAGTTGTTAAGAAACTACTTCATGGGATACGCCTGAAAGACTTGTTAAGCCATGATTTAAATGAACAAAGCCATGATTTTGTTTTTTAACAAGCCCTATGTGTTTTTCTGCCGCTGCTAGCTTTACCGCCACTGCCTTACTGATTCCCGCTGGTTTATATGCATGCAAACTGGCCAATGATACCGATCTCAGATATCTTCCCCTGGCCCTGATTCCCTGCATTTTTGGAATTCAACAAGGGTTTGAGGGAGTAGAATGGCTGGCGCTCAAACACCATCAACCAGACATAGCTCACCTAGCAGCGCTGAGTTTTCTAGCATTTTCCCATGGATTTTGGCTGATATGGCTCCCTCTGGCGGTATTCGCCCTGGAGCAACGACTGTGGGCAAAAAAAATATTGCTAACTGTTACGCTGCTGGGGGCGTTATTTGGTCTGTCTTTATACGGGTCTTTTCTGTTATCCCCCGATATGTTTGCTGTGACGACTAACCATGGCTCCATCGATTACCAAACCAGGCTGATCTACGATCAGCTTTTTCCTCGTGCAGTCTCCCGATTGATTTATATGGTCATTGTCCTCGGTCCACTGTGGCTTTCCGAACTGCCCCAGCTGAAAATAGCCGGTGGCTTTATGGCCCTCGCGCTAGTGGCTACCTACTGGTTTTATAACTATGCCTTTGTATCCGTATGGTGCTTTTTCGCTGCAATTTTATCGGGGTATCTCATTTACTGTTTACACAGTATTTCCACCCAGTCGTTAGTGCCTACAAGTCGTTAAACACCGACGTCACTGAGAGGTTGCTTGTAATCTGAAGCATACATTTATTGAGTTTTCAATTATTCTCGACACGGGCAACTATTATGACTTAGCAATCGTCACCTAAGTATTCCAAGAGTATCCGACGTATGACTCAACCCATCAAATATTCCAACGTCGCAGATGTATACGACAGCTATGTGCAAACAACCTTAGACATTCCCTTTTTACGCGATCAGGTAAAGGGAGTGTCATCGGAGGTTTTAGAACTCATGTCTGGAACAGGTCGCATTTCGCTACCGTTGCTTCAAGCAGGTAGTGAGCTAACCTGTGTCGATAAGTCTCCTGAAATGCTAGCGGTGTTGCAACAAAAGCTGGCTAAACATAATTTATCTGCTACGATTCACGCCATTGATATCTGCCACCTTGATCTAAGTCAACAGTTTGATCGGATTTTATTGCCATTTCAATGTTTTGCCGAGCTGTTATCTCCTGTTGACCAGCGCCAGGCACTGACTCGCATTTATCAGCATTTATCCCCTGGTGGACGCTTTATTTGCCCATTGCATAACCCCCATGTGCGCTTGAGAACGGTGGATGGTCGCCTAAAGCTAAAAGCACGTCATGCTTTGCCAGATGCACAAGGTTCATTGATGCTTTGGACGATGGAGACCTATGATCCAAACAAGAAACTGGTGCACGGCTTGCAGTTTATTGAAACCTATAATCTACAGGGTATTCTCCAAACCAAACGTTTTATGGATATTCAATTTAGTATTGTTGAAAAAGATCGATTCCAAACTCTTATTAAAGAAGTTGGGTTTGAAGTCTTAGAACTATACGGAGACTATGATTATGGGAGCTTTCACTCCACGGCTAGCCCATTTATGATTTGGGTACTTGGCAAGAGATTTAATTAATTGGATCTCTATTTTGGTTCATTTTTATTGTTGTCAGTTTTCTCAGGAGTACCTTTCTCATCATCATTAGTGCTATCAGATTCAGCTGGGACAGCATCCGTTTTGTCATCAGTTTCTCCATTCATATCAGCATCATCGTCAGCAAGGCCATAGAGTTCGGACAGGCGATCTTGCATATCCTGTAGCCAGCTAGTAGTCTCACTGCGAATGGTGCCTTCACAACTATCCACCAAGTATTGAAATTTTGCTGTATTTCTGATTTCTTTTTTTGACAGGGAGTACCACCAGGTACGAATATCATAGAGAGTATCGGCTGCTTGATTGTAGCCCACCAAACTAGCCTCGATACGTCTGACTTCTAGATAGTTGGTACATGCGGCTACCAGAGCGGTGGTGACAGCAACCCAGCTTCTAGTGGGACCAAAGGCTGCTAGTAGTGTGCCGATTCCTCCAAATACGTAGATACCAGCTTGAAAAAACTGTAGTTTCTGAGCTAAGTACTTAGCTTGTTGACGATACCATTCAAACTGAAACTCTAAACGATATTGAATATAGTCTTCTGGCTTAGTCAGATCAGAATATTTATTATCTTTAGGATTGGGGCTCTTTTCTAAAGAAAAAAATAGATCGCCAACACTCTCACAGATTTTGTTCAAGCTTTGGGTTATCCCTTGAAGAAGACGAAGTAGAAATCCTCCCTGTTGCTTAGCCTGATTTTTTCCATCTCGAGAAATCTCATGTTCATAGGGAAACATGGCTCCATGATGCACAGGACTGCCTTTAAGTGCTTCACTGATTTGTTTTAGACGTTGGGATAAACGCTTATACCGCTCGTTCGTATTGTAGGGATAGACCTGAGTGCGATAATAGTAGATTTCTCTCTTCAAAGATTCAGCACTACCTCTCAGTAGTATCCAGTTCTGTCCTCGATCAAAGCGTACCGAAAATGCGAGTAACCCGGTAATCAAAATGGGTACAACCAGCAAAGCAAATCCAATGATATTTTCGACATTTCCCCATTTTTCAAGAGTTTGAGAATCCTCAATTATCGCCAGAATCACTACCAAAACGCTTAAGACAGCCAAGAAGCTTCTTAGGAAAACAAAACGCTGTTGATGGCGGGATGCATTTTGGCTATAGGACTGCTGGCGTTGCCAAGCTGCTTCGAGCAGCTTATCATTGGAAGGCTTTTGGGAAATCTCAGGCATTATCAACCACAAGGAACTGGTGTTTATTGAATCATACTGGTGTTCGAGATGATTGATCAATGCTGTAAATCATCTCTAGCCCAAATATATTTTGGTAGATAGGTAATTCCCCTATATTGATTTATGCAGAGAGAACCACACGCCCAACAGGGCGGGCGACACAGACGAGAACCTGTTTGTTTTTGCGATCGCTCTCGGATAGTCCTCCGGGTTCATCGTCATATTCCACATCGCCGTCTATCAGCTGATGTTTACAGACACCGCAGCTGCCCATACGACAACCACTGGTAAGTTCAACACCCGCTTGCTCGGCTACATCCAGGAGGCTATCTTCGCGATCGCAACTCACCTCCTTATTCGAAGTAGCAAACACTACCAGCGGATTATCTGTGCTCTTGACAGCAGGCACACTGACCTTTGCTGTTTCTACCTGAGGTGCAGGCTTGCGGACAGACTTGGGCGCACCAAAACTCTCTGCAAAATAGTTTTTCATCGGGAACTCCAGACCTTCGAACAGAGCTTTAGTACTGCCCATAAAGCCCTCGGGACCACAGACAAAAGTGGTGAAATGCTCATAGTCAGGCACAATCGCCTTTAACAGGGTTTCTCCCAATCGTCCCCGATAGCCAGCCCATGATGAGCCAGCAGCAGGGCGAGTCAGCGTCCAGGCCAATTGCATATTCGGATTATGGCGGGCCATCAGCTCTAAGCGATGACGACAGATAATATCCTCTGGAGCACGCGCACTGTGGATAAACACAATCTTAGATGTGGAGCCAATGTCACACAGCCACTGCGCCATCGACATCATGGGCGTAATACCGCTACCTGCAGAGATAAACAGATAGTTGTCAGCGGGATGATCGATACAGTTAAAGTGACCAAAGGGGCCTTGAATATCAATGGTCTGGTCCACACTCATGTGATCATGGAGCCAGTTAGAGACCATTCCGGGGGGCATCCCATCTTGAGCAGGGGGCACCCGCTTTACGGTGATTTCTAAAATATGGGGTCGAGACGGACTAGACGAAATAGAATAGGACCGGTTGACAGGCTTACCATCGATGTTGAGTTTGAGGGTAATAAACTGTCCCGGTTTATAGTCAAACAGCTGGTCGGGCTCTGCCCGAAACCGAAATGTTTTGACATCTGCCGTCTCTGTAATAATTTGAATACACCGCACATTCATATTGTTGGCTGATGGTGTAGTTATCACCTGTTTTGCTTGCCCCTGCTTGATGGACTCCACCAGGAGAGCAAACTCTCCTAAACGAATAACGTCATCGGTGGCTAGGGCATAGGGCTGGGTGACCGCAACGGCTTCGTTATTCAGACGGGAGCCATCGGTGCTGCCTAGATCAGAAAAATAACAATGCTGTCCCTGGAACAAAATGCGACCGTGTACACGACTCACGGTGGGACCGTCCAGCACCAGATCACAGCTGGGATGGCGACCAATCAAACATTCAGGAGACGTATTTTGTTGTGGCTGCAGACAGCTTTCGTAAAATGTATTATTGGCTTGGTTGATGACCTTGATTTTTAACATGGTGGTGCGAGCCTACAGGAACAATGGAACAAATATCCGTCTAGTCTTGACCACATCCTGGCTGATGTTTTTTCCGCAGAGAGTATGACAATTTAGACGTTGGTCGTGGTTGTCGGAGCGTGATGGATTTACGGGGTGCGATCGTGACGCATCACGGTGCGCTGGAGACCAGTACCCGAGCGCAACACCGTGCGTGGCAGCGGCGGTGCGATGGGATGGATTGCCTGCTGAATACCCGTAGCAGCCGTCAGCTTTGCCAATAGGTCATAGTGTTGCTGCGGGGTGATTTCTAACTGCTCCTGCAGATAGTGCAGCCGGATCAGGCTATTGGCGGAGGTCACTTGTTCCGCCTCCAAGGTTTCCTGTAGCACGCCCTCATAGATCTTTCGCCGATCGTACTGGGCCGTATGGGGCAGCGTTTTTGCCAGGACATAGATCTCATTGGCCGTAAGCTGCTCAATAGAACCACTAATTAACGGCTTTAATAGCTCTGACGGTAGCTTTGCCAGCTGGCGCTTGAGCTTGTCAGCCACACTTTCCCGCAAATATTGCTCAGGGTTGCGTTCCCATGTCCGATAAAGCCAGATGCCGCTAACCAGGGCAATCATAGCTTGGAAAGTAAGTTGTAGTACCAGGGGCCAGCCGTTGATTTCGGGGCGGCCACCATAGATAAAAAAGATATTGAAGGCGAGAAAGGTGCAGAAGGAAAATAATCGGTGCTGCCCCTGCTCTGAACTAAGATGAGGAAATTCGCTTTTTAGGTAACCGCGATAGTGTTTTTCTAGGCGGGTGCAGATGTGGTGGGTTGCGATCGCAAACGCCCCCAACGTCATCGGAGCCGCCACCAGCTTAGGAATCGGTATCGCATTCCCAAACCAATAGAAACCAGGCTGCCACAGCTTATCTAGCGCTGTCGCCTCATGACTCCACACCCCAGAAAAGTAATAATCGAAATTTCCTGCATAGAGCCAGTAAAACAAAAAGTAGCCAATCACCAAACCCAGATAGCCATATTGCACCAGCCGTCTACCCGGCTTCTGCAAATGCTCCCAGTAGGACTTCTCACTATCAATGTCCATACAAAGAGATTTACAAGAAATGCACGCACTTTTCTCCTTAGTCGCATCTACCGTACGGCACATAGACTGGGTTAATCCTTTCGGACCAGAGGTATGAGCTTGACTGTCTAGCAGACCACGTGGCCCCGTAAACACTGTTTGTACCATGCCAAACGGACAAATATAGTGGCACCAGCTGCGTCCCCCCAGAAACCACACCACACCAGCAGAACTCAGCAACGTCAAAATCAAGAAACTACCTAAGATCGGACGGCTAGAATTCACAAACAGAATGCGACCATTTAATCCTAAAAAGAATAGTCCAAACTGCACATAAAAGTGGTTTTTCTCCAGCCAGGGAAACGACTTAATCGAAGCTCGCGGAGGCAATCCCAACGCCCGTGGAATTTGAGAAAAGAAGTATAGAGGACAAATACGTCGCCAGGTCTCATGGCCAAATACAAACACAATAAAGATGCCAGCAGGCACCACCATTCCCCAAAAAATACGCGCCCCAATGGCATAGGGTTCAAAGGATACGCAGTTACCCTGCACCTCAATACATTTATCCAGTGTCTGATCCGCCAACGGACTCCAAGTATTGGCAGGATCCGTAAGCACATAAGAAATCGGATCAAAAAACAGGGACAGAATCAAAACGCCCCAACCAATCACTAAAACCCATCGAACAGCATGCATCCGCTGCTCAGAAATCTTCGATAGCATACTACACCTCCACGCCCTTTCCCCCAATGTGGAAGATCGCAAAGGAATTGGCAGTACCTTCAAGGGTGATTTCTTACAGAATGTATATTTTGCCCACGTAATACTAACGCTTACCTGATGACCAGGCAACAATTAACTCGTAAGGCATCTCTGTAGGGTGCCTTACGGAGACTCCACTACTGGCGAAGATTTTCAGGCCTTACCTCGATTGATTTAACCTCACCATTTCGCTGTACTTCAACGGTGAGTTCTTGGCCCACTTTGCCATCACTAACGATACGCTGTACTTCAATCGATTCGGTAACAGCAGTACCATCAACCGCTGTAATCACATCTCCCGCTCTTAGACCACCTTTAGCCGCTGGGGAATCTGACAGCACACGAGCAATCAAGACACCTGTGTCTTCATCAACGGTCAGACCGCTGTTGGGGTTGGTGTTAATGTCTTCCTTAACATCCGCACTCAGGGTAATCATTTGAATTCCCAAGAATGGATGTTGT
>JBCCJR010000207.1:0-8862 GCA_039045805.1 Cyanobacteria bacterium P01_C01_bin.118 | reverse complement strand
TCATCCGGTGTTAAATAGCTAAATACTGGATCAGTTATCAATGCATTCGCTGCAATTTTACTTGCCTTTTCAATCTGCGATGGTTGTAACTGAAGCACATTAGAGCGATGCATAATTTGATGGTCTGACGTGGAGTTGTGCAGTGGCAGACTAATAATTTGGAGCCTTAACTCAGACAGATTAAACAGAAAAGCGAGAGACTATCACATACCGTCTTGCTAAAAATCGTTTATTGCAAGTATTCTCAACACCAGGAGTAGGCGCATTGCGAATTGCTTCAGCAATGATAGTAGGAGATGAAGATTGGTCATGTCCTCTTTGAAACGGATTTTTTTCTATTGCAAACGGAGCACTATTGACTCAAGGGCGAAGCTTATAATATCAGTGGTACAAACAGCCGAATGCAGTTGTGCCAAATACCTCACGAAAGCCTCGCTTTAACTTGTAATCATTTAATCTCACCTGTTGCGCCAATTCAATCAGCGACGGAGGATTTTCAAAATTGCTCAGCAAAATCTCTACCTGGCGGGTAGGGACATCCAGATGGCCTGAGCGGACTCACCACTACGGTCACCGATATGGGCCCTCACGATGTCACGAATGTCAACATCTAAGGCTAACCATACCCATTGTTCATTCCCTTGGTGACTAAGGATAGAGGCGATTCTCTAAGAATGCTTTATCGGTCTCCAGAGGATATCTCTGGTCTATTTTTCTTATCCTTTCCTAAAGGGGACTCCCAGGGCCGCAATTTTCTCAAGGTTGGTGCTTCCAGGTGTACCGATATCTGCGATCGCACCCTCCTCGGTTGGCAGATGTAACAGGTTATCAATCAGAATGGCAGGCGCTGCAATGGGCTGTATCCCCAGAGCCATCATCGCCTCTACCGTGAAATATCCTGCAGCGACAATGCGGGCCGGATTAACTGGAACGTCTGTTTCACCCAACGCATGGTTCACCGCTTGGTAGCCGTCGATGGAATGTTAACAGATGGCCTGGTGCAAGCTGATGCAATAAATGCGCTGACACCCATCATAAAAAAGCGGCGCTTAAATGCCATCCTACTCGCCCTCCACACAGTCTCGGAATTTTGATTGGCCATAGGCCAGGCGCAGTCAAAAACGACTATAAAGAATCAATCTCGTTAGACTAGGGCAATGCGACCACACCTGGCCAGTCATTTTGGACGCGAAACGCATTTTTTAGTATTGAGAATTATTACTAATAGTGCGATACTTGAGTTTAAGGAGTCATGGTGCTGTACCTAAATGGTCAAGGTTTTAACCGGTAGCGAGGTGTTTGAAATTTTGGAGGAGTGTCGTGAAAACGGTACTGTTTCCGACTATGTAAATGGATCTGAGCAATTTTTTGAGCTGCCACCTCAACTGGGTCAAGGCTACTGGCGACGTTTTCAGCTACGCCCTACATTACAACTAACAGTTGAAGACTTAGAAAAACGTCAAACCCATGTTCACAAAATTCAGCAGCATCCCCAAGCAATGCCCCTAACGCTTAGCTTTTACATGGCAGGCGGGAGTATCGTTGATAACGAGGGTCTCAATGGTTCTGTTGAGGAGATTGCGGGTAAGAGTTATCTATATTGCCTCCCCAACACGGCTGAGGTTGAATGTTATCCAGCGAGGCAACGGATTCGGAGAGTAAGTTTTCAGATCTTTCCTGAGCTAATACAAGCTTTTGGGGGCTGCTCACATGAGCTACCCACCAATATCAGACAGGCGATTGAACAACCAGGGAAAGTTATGCTGCACTGCTCAAACAGTATTACCCCGATGCAGCAACAAATTCTCCAACAAATTTTTCAATGTCCGTTTCAGGGGTTAACCCAACAGATTTATTTAGAAGCCAAAGTGTTAGAGCTGTTGGCATTACAGCTTGAGCAACTCAGTGGTTCATTACAAACCAACAAACTACCCACTGATGATATTGACCGTATTTATCATGCGCGAGACATTCTTATTCACAATGTAACCAACCCACCTTCTTTAGCAGAGTTAGCTCGCCAGGTGCAACTCAACGAGCGTAAGCTCAAGCAGGGGTTTCGTCAGGTGTTTAACACTACTGTCTTTGGTTACTTACACAACTACCGTATGGAGCAGGCCCAACAGCTTTTACAAACAGGTCAGCTCAACATTCAGCAAACTGCCTGTCGTGTAGGGTATGCTAGCCGCAGCTCATTTGTCGCCGCCTTTAAGAAAAAGTTTCAGGTGCCTCCTAGCCATTTTCAAAAGTCCGGCTAGAAGACACATAAAGTCCGGTTAGAAGACATATCCCCATTAAGAATAGGAAGACGGCATCCTAATATTGGTGATAATTCTTAATTGAAGCCCCACGATAGAAACTGTCTTTGTTTAAGACGGTTCTTCAGATAGTTAGGTGTGAAGAGTCATGAATCCGTCAATCACGTTGTTTGGCTATAGTTTTCTAGCCAGTGCTTTATCAGTTTTGATTGCTCAGCCCAGCCTGGCTGAAGTACTTACTGCCCCACAAAATCAATCAACCAGCTGGCAACAGGCTCAAGCTCCTGATCCGGAGGATACTGATGAAGATGAAACTGAGGGGGGTGAGACTGAGGAAGACACCCTACGCATTGTTGTTACTGCTACGCGTACGGAAGAATCTGTTTTAGATATACCTCGTGCAGTCACTGTGATTGACCGGGAGGATATTCAGCTGCAGCGACAGTTGACTAACAACTTGCCTGATATCCTAGGCAAATTGGTTCCTGGGCTGGGACCACCGACTCTGCAAAACAGTACTCGTAATCTGTCACTACGGGGGCGTACAGCCTTAATCTTAATCGATGGCGTACCCCAGAACCCCAATAGTGGCTTTTTTACTGAGTTAAACACCATCGATCCTGACATTATCGAACGGATTGAGATTGTTCGAGGACCTAGTGCTATCTACGGTGATGGGGCAACGGGGGGCATTATTAATATCATTACCCGTTCGGCCACGGATGAACCAATTGTCTACGAACTTGGGGTAAGTACCTCCGTTGGTTTGACGTCAGTCGAAGAGGATAGCTTTGGCTATGGTGTGCAAATTGGTGCAGCAGGCTCAGATGAGCGCACCGATTTACGAGCCACGCTATCCTATGACGTGACCAATTCATTGTTTGATGCGGATGGCGATCGCATTCCACCCAACGGTGTAGCTGATACGGATCGGCTGGGCTTTTTGGCTAAGCTGGGCCACAACTTTGACGATCAGCAACGGCTTGGATTGACCTATAGCTTTTATAGAGAAAACTTAGACAATACGGATTTTATTTCCGACCCATCCATCATTCAGATTCCAGGATTGCAAAAGGCGCGGTCCATAGAAATTGGTGCGGTTGATTATGAGGAGGATCCGCAGCAGATCAATCACGTTGTCAATCTCACCTACAGTCACGCCGAACTGCTCAATTCGCAATTGGACGCTCAGCTTTACTTTCGCGACACTGAGCTAAGGCAGCGATTTGCCGACCTTAGAGGACGGAGCCTACCGGCATTTTTCCCATTGTTATGGCAAACCTCTCTGGATTCCACAGAGTGGGGGGGACGGCTACAGTTTGATACCGACGTTAGCAACAGCTTTGGTCTGTTGTGGGGAGCAGACTATGGCCAAGAAGAAAATGCGCGCCCGGTGCTAGTGTCGGATATTGCCACCTTTGATGCAACCAACACATTAGATGTTGTGGAAGTGCTTGACCAAACCCCCCGCTATGATTTGGAAAGTCTGGGGCTGTTTGCCCAGGCAACGTGGGACATCAGCGACCAGTGGCAGTTAAGCGGTGGATTACGCTACGACGATTTCAATTACGATGTTAAAGATACTGCATTAGCCTTTAGCCCCCAAGATCGTGAGGGCGGTAGCAACGGCAGTGATGATGTGTCATTTAACGCCGGGCTGATCTACAAGCCAATTCCAGAAATTGGGCTATTTGCTAGCTTTTCCCAGGGATTTTCCATACCTGATATTGGGATTACCACCGCCTTTGTGGTGCCATCGGCTGCTGACCTAAGCACAGATGTATTGTTAGAGCCTCAGCAGGTGGATAATTTTGAACTGGGCGTCCGGGCTGAATTTGACACTGTGCAGGCCAGCTTATCCGGGTTCTACAATGAATCCGACTTGGGCACTAATTTGCGGGTAGATGCTAATGGCTTTACCGAGACCGTGAGAGCTCCCCAGCGCAACTATGGTGTAGAAGCTACTGTAGACTGGCAACCCAGCGATGTGTGGCGCTTAGGGGGATATCTTAGCTGGAATGATGGCGAGAGTGATAATGATGATGATGGCGACTTTTTAGCGCTCAGTGGCATCCAGGTACAACCCTACAAGGTGGGAGTGTATTTAGAGAATGACACGGCTCCTGGTTGGACTAATCGACTGCAGTTACTGGGAGTGGGCAGTCGCGATCGCGCCTTTGACGATGGTGTAGATGCCTTTGATGTGGACGGCTATATCACTTTAGATTTGCTGAGCAGCATTCAGCTAGGCAAAGGAAGACTCACGGTAGGATTGCAAAATCTTTTGAACAATCAATATATACCGGTAAGTTCTCAAGAACGTGTGGCGGGCACTGAAGATCGGCGTTTTGCCGCACCCGGTATCACCCTAAATCTAGGGTATTCCATAGAGTTTTAACCGATGTTTAATGTGCTTTGTCGAAATATGGTTAGCTGGCTAGCAGCGGTTACGCTGCTAGCCAGCTGTCAGTCAGATGCACCCGTATCACCAGCGGTTGGCCCAAGTCGCACCATTCAACATGCCAAAGGAAAATCTCAGGTGCCCGTCACTCCCCAGCGTGTTGTGGTGTTGGATACAGCTCCCCTGGATGCGGCCCTAGCCCTGGATAGTAAACCGGTAGGGACTGTCGTTTACGGTGAGCTACCTAAGTATCTAGGAGATCAGGTCGATGGGATTGAAATTGTCGGTAACGGTAATGAGCCCAACTTAGAAACAATTTTAAAGCTCAATCCAGACTTGATTTTGAGCTCAAAAATTGGCACTGGCAAACTATATAATCAGCTATCTCAAATTGCCCCAACTGTCTTAACAGAAGGCAGTGGTCGATCGGGCGACTGGCCAGAGAATTTGCAGCTTTATGCCGAAGCCCTGGGTAAACCTCAGGAGGCAGAACGGCTTTTGCAAGCGTATCAAGATAGGGTTCAACAGCTCCAGGCAAAGCTCGGAGAGCCCCAGTCGTTAGAAATCTCTGTGCTGTCTACCTACAGTGACAGAATCGGTGCGTATACCACCGGTAGCTTTTCAGGCTCCGTGCTTGAAGACATTGGCCTGGCTCGTAACTCTGCGCAAAATGCAAGCTGGCGCTATGCAGTGGAGCTTTCCCGCGAAGCCCTAGATAAGTTAGACGGAGACTATCTCTTTTATATTTATTCTCCTGATTTTTCAGATATAGCTGCCGCCAAATTTGTTGCCGACCCCATCTGGTCTCAGCTGGAGGCTGTCAAACAAGATCGTGTCTGCGAAGTTTCTGGAGAAGTGTGGGCTGCAGGACGCAGCATCTTGGCAGCGAATCAGATTTTGGCCGATGTGGAACAATGTTTAGAAGCCGGAGAAGCCAGTAAAGGCTAGCAAGCGCTTTCGATGCTGCTCAGGGTATTCCATAGGGGTTTAATCAATGTTTAATTTGCGTTGGCGCAATCTAGCTACCTGTCTGGTGACGGGTGCACTGCTGGTCAGCTGCCAGTCGACTGCGGTCGTGCCACTGACAACTGTCCCCAGCCGAACCATTGCACACGCCAAGGGGAAGTCTAAGATACCCATCTCTCTCCAGCGGGTAGTCGTTCTAGATACAGCTCCGCTGGATGGGGCGCTTGCCCTGGGTATTAAACCAGTAGGCACCATGGTCTATGGAGACCTACCTAAGTATTTAGGAGATAAGGTCAATAACATTGAAATTGTTGGCGATAACAATGAGCCCAACCTGGAAACAGTTCTAAAGCTTAAGCCGGATCTGATTTTAGGGACCAAAATTAGTGTCGGAAAAATATATCGCCAGCTGAGTCAAATTGCGCCAACGGTCCTCACCGCAGGCAGCGGTCGTGCTGGAGAATGACAGAGAATTTTCAACTCTATGCAGATGCCCTAGGCAAGTCTGAACAAGCAGAACAACTTTTGCAGGACTACCAAGACCAGGTACAACAGCTACAGCAAACATTAGAGAACCCCCAAGATCTTACAATCTCTGTAATAGCCATAGCCAACGAAAGGATTGGCACCTACACAGCGGGCAGTTTCTCTGGCGTGATACTAAACGATATTGGATTTGCTCGTAATTCCTTCCAAGCGGCTACCTGGCGCTATGGCTTGCCATTGTCTCGTGAATCTTTAGACCAGTTAGATGGCGATTATATTTTTCTGATTTACTCGTCTTACAGCGGTTTCGAGCCTAACGAGGTACGACGTACGACCTCAAAGCCATTGCTAGCTAAAATAGTTGCGTACCTTACTCGATCTGAAAACGCTATATATCTCGGGGGTAACACAAAAAAAGACTTTATTACCGATCCTATTTGGTCTCAGTTAGAAGCTGTTAATCAAGATCATGTCTGTGAAGTTGCTGGGGAAATCTGGGCTGCAGGGCGAAGTATTTTAGCCGCGCAACAGATTTTGGTAGATGTTGAGGAGTGTTTGAAATAAAAAGAAAATCCTGATATTGAGAATCATTGCTAATAATGTCATACTAACTGAAATGTGATGGCAGTTTTCCAATGGCTAAAATTCTGACAGACCGTGAGATAAAGACGCTTACGCAGGAGTGTCGTTCTAATGGTCAACTTTCAGAATATAGGGAAGGGGCGGAATATTTTGCTCGTATTCCGACTGCATTGGGTCAGGGTTGGAAACGGACAATTCAGTTACGGCCGGGTCTGGCGCTTCGTGCCCACAATATCAGACATCATCACACCCATGTTTATAAAATCCGACAACATTCAGCTTCTATGCCGCTAACATTTCGCTATTATCTGTCCGGTGGCAGTCGGGTGGATAATGATGGTTTGTCTGGTGAGGTGGAAGAGTTCGCTGGACAAAGCTATCTCTATCGTCTGCCAAACACTGGAGAGGTTGAAGAGCACCCGGCAGGAATCCATAGCTGTCTTAGTAGTCAGGTCTCACCGGAGCTGATTTACGGATTCTGCGATCGCATCGATGAGTTTCCCACTGCCCTTAGAAACACCCTGGAACATCCTGACAGTACAATCTTGTACCATCCCAGCCGGATTACATCGGCCCAAAGACAGGTTTTACAGCAGATTTTAGAATGGCCTTACCAGGGGTTGGCCCGTCACCTCTATCTTGAGAGCAAAGCACTAGAATTGGTGGCGCTACATCTGAATCAGGTACTTAGCGATTCGTCCGCTATGGCAGTCAAAGAAAGGGATGTCGACCGCATCTATGCCGCTAGAGATATTCTGATTCAGAATGTGGCAGCCCCCCCTTCCCTGACGGAGCTGGCTGAACAAGTAGGGCTGACTAAGATCAAGCTAACCCGCGGGTTTCGGCAGGTTTTTGACACCACCGTCTTTAATTACCTGCATGACTACCGCATGGAAAAAGCCTGTCAGCTGCTCCAGACAGGCAGCCTTAATATTCAAGAGCTAGCCCGCAGCGTTGGATACACCAGCCGTAGTGCTTTTTTTACAGCATTTAAGAAGAAGTTTAATGTGGCTCCCAGTTTTTTTCTGAAAAATTAAAATATGGCTTTAGTGATATTTAATCTGGCAGCGATCAACTGAAGAACAAAATGCTAGCTCTCGGAGACGCTATGGGCTAGAAACTGGTCCGCTAAAATCTTATGATCTAAATCAATGTATCGTAAACCTTCATTCATCCCCAGAGTAGCTTCGCAGATAGTCTGTTGCATTATGGCCTTAAGTAACGTTTGCAACCGGTAAAACTCTTCTGCAAAATTCTCGCCAGTATGGTTTGACGGGTTTAAACCACGTCCAAGTTGAAACCTGGAGATTTCCCCAGCGGAAAAAATCCAGTTCTGGACGTGGACAAGGTTTAGTTTTGAACGCACAGTAGGTGTGAGGTATCATGACAATTTTAAATAAGCTGGTTAGCCACAATCTGCTGGCTAGCCTGATTTTGGCAGTCATTATTCAGCCGGGTTTAGCCAACAGTTTACGGGCTGACAATATAACTTTAATAAGCGATTCTGCGGCGGATAGCTCATTAGTACAAGTTCCTGACTCCGAAACAATGGATGAGTTAGACGAAGCAACGGAAGAGAATGTTAACGAAACTGAAGAGGATACACTCCGCATTGTTGTCACTGCAACGCGTACAGAAGAACCTATCTTAGATGTGCCTCGTTCAGTCACGGTGATTGACCGAGAAGATATACAGCTGCAGCGACAGTTGACCAATAACTTACCCGATATCTTAGGTCAGTTGGTTCCCGGCTTAGGGCCGCCGACCCTCCAAAATAGAACCCGTAATCTATCGTTACGAGGACGTACTGCCCTGATTTTGATCGATGGCGTACCGCAAAACCCTAACAGTGGCTTTGCTACTGAGCTAAATACCATCGACCCTGACGTTATTGAACGAATTGAGATTGTTCGCGGACCCAGCGCAATTTACGGTGATGGAGCAACGGGTGGCATTATCAACATCATCACCCGTGCAGCTACTGATGAATCTATCACCTACGAGTTGGGGGCGACCACATCTGTTGGCCTGACGTCAATTGAAGATGATAGCTTTGCCTATGGTGTGCAATTTGGTGCCGCTGGTTCAGACGAGCGCACCGACTTGCGAGCATCCCTATCCTACGATGTTACCAATAGTTTCTTTGATGCTAATGGCGATCGCATTCCG
>JBCCJR010000206.1:0-8886 GCA_039045805.1 Cyanobacteria bacterium P01_C01_bin.118 | reverse complement strand
GCTGTCTATGTCCGTTTGAGCAACTCAATGGCTTCCGATATCATGACGATTGGATGCGCAATTTGTTAATTGCCTCTTCTCTCAATGGCCGGAGCTCCTTGATTAAATCCCCTCACACAAAATGAGTTGGAACCAGATTTAATTTACAAGATCTCAACCAAAATACCTTGATGGCTGAGCAGCCTGCTAAGGCAGTAACATTTGTTGCCAACCATGATTACCAATCTGGTAGAGATAGCTATGTGGACTCATGGTTTAAACCCTTGGCTTATGCCTATATCTTGCTAAGAGCGCAGGGATATCCTTGCGTTTTCTTTCCCGATTATTATAGTTCTCAAGCTCGATTTAAACATGAAGATCAACCTAACGGTAAAGAATACATCGAGCTACTGATAAAACTCAGAAAGCAATTTGCTTTGGGTGAGGAGCGTTATTCCACTCACAACGATATTGCTGGTTGGGTTAGGATGGGTGGCGTCCCTGGTGCAAAGGGGGCCATGGCTGTGACGATGAGTAACTCCTATCATGCGGTTAAAGCTATCCGGATGAATACTGGGCGTTTTAATAAGCGGTTTTATCACTTGACAACTATTAAACTGATTGATGATGAATTTGTCGTTGCCAGAACTAGATACGATGTTTTCGGAAGCAAATCAGAAGGCTTAGTGACTGATCAAAATGGATGGGCTGAGTTCCTTGCCGATGGGGGCTCTGTTACTATTTGGATTGAAGATGGCGTTGGTTTAAGTTAGTAACTCCCAGTAACAGCCGAGTTGAGTTTAAGGAACTACTGTCCCAGGGGCTGCACCCGCTCCGGTGGCCAGTAAATTTTGTAGGCGACCCCTAAAATGTTGTCGGCAGAAACATATCCCCAAATATGGGAATCATGGCTGTTGTTGCGGTTATCCCCCAAGACAAAATAACTGTTGTCAGGCACTGTTTCAGGTCCCCACTTATAGATGGGGGCGGCTTGAATATACGCTTCGGTTAGCGGACGCTCGCCGATGTATACCTGCCCTTCCCTAACGGCTATCTGCTGCCCCGGCAGGCCAATCACACGCTTTACATAGAGCAGTTCGTCAGTGTTCTCCTGCTCTGGAAAATCTTCCAGGGCACTCTCAGGGGGGGTAAAGACAACAATATCGCCGGTCGCAGGACGATAGGTTTGATCACGTCGGACAAAAAGACGGTCGTCGATTTGCAACGTGGGGGTCATCGAATCACTGGGTACAATACACTGCTCAACTGCCTGCTGCACCCAGCTCGGTATAGCCCCCAAGGACAGACGCACTCCCAGGAGACCGATTACCAAAAGCGCGATCGCACCCCTACGACGAGTCCGATGGGGAAAACTACCATAGACGTGATAGCAGCTCAGCGCCCAAATCAGCGGTGGTACAGGCACCAGCTGAGGCATAGAATTCGCCAGCCAGGCCGTCAGAATGCCCGCAATCAGAAATGCCCCACCCGCCAACGCCTGCTGACGATACAGGTGCCCCAATCCCGGCAGCAGCTGTGATAAAAAAACGGCATACCACGGATCGGATTTTCCCTTAGGTACCGAAATCCGGGTGGTGTATTCCGGCTGGGTACCGCGATAGGCATCCAAAATGCTAAAGCTATACACAATCAGCAAGCATCCAATGGTCCAAAATCCCTGCATGGTCTGGCCATTGGCCCCAAAAATGGACCAGGTGGCATAGCCCACCATGGCAATGGCGATCAGGACCAGGCTGAGGCCCTTTACCCAAAAAGCGCTGTACAGTTGCCCTAAACCTGGAAATACCAGTGAATAGTTAACCGCCAGCCAAGGATTAAGACGATGGGGCGTATTGGACGGAACAGATGGTTTCATTCTGCAGGTATAGGAGTTAGGGGGCGTTCAAAAATAACATCCTCTAGCGCCATGATTCGGGTGGATGGGTGGATGAGTGGATGTGCCTTTCCCATGCACCCATCTACCCATGTACAGCCAAAAACTGGTTTATTGCTGTACGCCTCCTTAAGGACGCTATCCCCACTCTGTAGACCCTAAATCTAAATAGCTCCTAATCTGTGTACCCGTCATCCCAGCCTACATTTGCTGAAACCTTTGGTTGGTTAGCTGTTGCCTCTCTCGCTTCTACAAAACGATTTGTCGAGATACAGTCTACGCCCTTAGGCAAAACAACATTGGCCTTAAAATAACAGGCAAACTGACCATCAACCAGGTTAGCCGCTCTACTAAAGTCAGCGTTAGCGACTTCTATTCTGCGCTCACCGGCTGCAAATATTGCACCGTGAAAACAGCCAAGATAGGCAAACTTTTCCCCACCCAAACAATAAAATCGAGCCCCGACCAAATAAGCATGACCAAAGTCTGTGGCTTCAGAGGTGATGGTTGAACTCAAGTCAGCTCCAGCCAAATTGGCCCCGGTCAGCAGGGCGTTTGAAAGGTCAGCCCCGTTAAAACTGGATTTGGCCAAGTTAGCCCCAGTAAAGTTACAGCCATTTAAGTTGGCAGCGGTAAAGTCAGCGCTTTCTAAATTACAGCCGGTAAAGTCTGTGCCGGTCAAATCGGCCTGCTTGAAACTGGCGCGACTAAGATTAGCCCCCTTGCCCACGGCGTTGGGCTGATACTCGGTAACGGGTTGGTTAATGGGGACAACGATCTGAAACTTGTAGCCCCGTCCCTCTACCAGCACAAACCGACTATTGTTAATTACCGTTGGATGGTCGTCATCCAGGGCATCGCCGTTTATGCCTGGATAGTGACCAATAAATGTGGATGAACTAATCTGGCCCCCAGACAGGGACACATTGATGTGCTCGCTCGCGGGCGTAAACGAAGTATTCATCGGATCGCGATCAAGATGCCCCCCCACGATGTAGTTCTGGGTCAGGGTGGACCCCACCAGGCTGATATCGCTATCTGTTTCGATAATGATGGGCTTTTTAGCGCCATACTTAGCCTGGGGCTGTAGATGGACAGCATTGACAGGATTCAGCTTGAGCGTTTCAGGGTTTTCCATTTAAGTTCGTTTGCAGCTACTGCAAACAGTAGGCGACCGATGAGCCAGTAGATCTGCTGACTCAGAATGAATACTCCCGGATTTTATCTAAGTCAAATTGGGTGATCACACCCATATTCACAGAACTTATCTGGAGCTTGGTCGGCAACCTACTGGAAAGTGCCTACTGGGTCTCAGGCGGGCAGGCTTACACGATAGAAAACTGAACTACCGTATCGTTAAAGTCCTGGTCCCCTAATCCCACCAGGTCTTCAAAGCCAAAAGTATTATCACCCAATAATTTGGCATGATCGTTACTGCCACTGTTGGCACCCGCATGGCTAAAGAACAGGTCGCCTGTAGCTGGGTCGCCACCATCGGCCACTAAGAAGAAGCTGACAAAGCTACCTCCGGTGAGGGCAGCGGAGAATGTACTTTCTTGACCATTTTCTCCAGACAGTTGCACGTTGAGTTGATTTGCCAGGGCGGCTTCTTTATAGCCAGCATCGCCGGGGCTTAAAATATTGCCTGATAGGGCATCTCGAATACCGCCATCGGCAAAGTCGGTGGTGTAAAACCCAACGGTATTGGCTAGAGCCGCTTCACGATAAACGTTAAATTCGACGTTGACCAACCCGCTCTGGCCTGTCAGGTCAATGGCGGTGGCATCTCCCACTAAAAGGTTAGTGGTGGGAGTTTGGGTAAAGACTTCTGCGATTAGCTGGGTACCGTCACCAAAATTAAGGGAGATTTGTGTCTCGCTAATGGCGGTGGGGGTGGCTCGATGAACAGTGCCATTAACCACCAGTTCAAATTCTAAAAACTGTCCTTCGGTAACCTGGCCGTTATCGATACTAAAAGTGGGGGCATAGGTATCAGGTAGCTGCCCTGCTTCCAGGATGGAGAAACTGGCGATTTGAGTACGGCTAGTAGCATCGACGCTAAAGATAAAAATCTCACCGAGGTCAGTAATGTTGACCTGGTCTACGGTTAAACGCACGGTGTTGGCATCTCCCAGACCGGTGACTTCTAGACCGGACAGTGGAGTGAGTTTGGCGTCTGTAGACCCATCGTTAGAGAGGGTGTAGGTCTCATCGATGTCGGGTTCTACCGTAGGTAACTGATTGCCTACGGGGTCGGTAATATTTTGTCCAAGGGCCAGGTCCAGACCGACGGTGCCGTTAAAGCTGGCCAGATCTCCTCCAGACACGGTGATGTCATAAACCGTGGCACTAATGGCTGAGACATTGGTTACCGTGGCCGTTGTCCCCCCTGTAACGCTAAAGTCGGCGGCATCAATATTAAGGATGCCTTCGTCAAAGGTGGCTCGGAAAACTAAACTGTCGGCACCAGTATTCTCTGTGGCAGGTATCTGTCGGGTGATACTCAACAAACTGGGGGCCACATCCCGATTAAAGGCGGTGATGGCACCATCTTCAAAACCGGTAACAAACACCTGTTCATCGTCGGGGCTAACCACTACACCCAGGGCACCTGTTAGCTGATCGGCACCATTGCCATCCTGGTCTTGAATAAATTGATTAAAGGTGAGACGTCCGGCGGCATCGCGATCAAATACAGTCAGACCATTCTCTTCAAAACTGGCCACTATGACCTGTTTGCCATCGGGACTGACGGTGACACTGCTAAATCCTTTAATCTCCGGAAATCCGGTCACACCAGTGCCAGCAAAGATATCGGTGTTTCCACCAAACAGTTGGGCCCCGCTCTCGTTGTCTTGAATCACCTGGGCAAAGCTCAGGGTACCATCGGCATTGCGGTCAAATACGGTTAAAGCGGCATCGGTGGCGCTGGCCACATACACCTGGTTACCATCGGGGCTGACGGCAACGCTGGATGCACCAAAGAGATTTTGGACTGCCCCATCTCCATCTTTGATGGTTTGGCGAAACGTGAGATTACCCGATCCATCACGGTTAAAGACAGTAATAGCAGCGTCCACATGGCTGGTGACAAAAACCTGATCCCCGGTGGGACTAATGGCAACACCGGAAGCGCCAAACAGTTGGTCGGCTCCGCCCTGTCCATCAATAATGGACTGTCGTAGGGTCAATGTGCCGGATGCATCGCGGTCAAATATTGTGATTGCCCCATCATTCAGGCTAACCACAAAAACTTGAGCACCATCGGGACTCACCGTGACATCAATCGCTCCTGCCAGGGTGGTAATGTCATTGTCATTGGGGTCACGGCGACCGTCCCTAAGACGCTGGTTTTCGGTTAAATTGCCAGCACTATCACGATCAAAGACCGTTAACCCATCGTCGCCAACGCTAGCGACAAATACCTGGCTACCGTCAGGGCTAACGGCCACCCCAAAGGCTCCTGCCAACAGTTCTGACCCTAAAATCTCTCTTATATTTGAGCCATCACGAATCACCTGACTAAAGGAGATATTGCCAAAGGTATCGCGGTTAAAAACGGTTACCGCTGATTCGACTGCGCTGGTGACATAGATTTGATTACCATCGGGGCTAATGGCCACACCGGCAGCACCAAACAGACGATTGCTGTCTTCATTGCCTCCGTCAAAGGTGCCGTCTTTAATGTCATCTTGAAAGGTGAGTACCAGGGTGGATGAGTACTGCTCCAGCACAGTTTGTTGAAACGTTTGCTCAGCAACAGGTGGCCAGTGGCCATTGCCGATGGCCATCGCCGATGCTGTCACTGATGTTTTAGTCAGATCCGCTAGCCGTTCAACAAACTCCAGACCGGCATCTCCGGCGGCTACATGACAGGCCAACAGGATCAGCTGTGAGCCATCAGTGGAGCTAAACCAGTTACGCAGTTGGGGAGCGTAGTGAGCCAGGTTGCTGAGCTCTAGCTTACCGGACCCCAGCTGCAACTCCCCAGGGGCTCCATGGGCCACTAAGGTCATCGCTGCCGTCGGGCGATGTTGGATCAGCTCATTAATTTGCTCAATGCCATTGCGGTCTGGGTCAAGTACATGGGCCGTTATCCCCGGTCGCAAGCCTGCCAACAACATGGGTAAATCATTCACCCGACTGTCAAATATGGCTAAGGCAGTTTCATCGATATGGGTTTCCGGGTCCAGCGGCTGACGGGAGCCGGACATGTACATAGAGGATGTCATAGGAGTATTTATAAACTGGTCGCAATGGGTCGTTTGCGCGGGCGCGGGGACAGTTGCCTGAGTCAATATGTCCAATGCCTGGGATAAACCATCAGCATCTGGAATTGGGCGTCAGGCAAATCACACCAAAGGTTTACGTGCCTTTACGTAAACCATAAAGTGAACCCTATGGGACTAGTTGGGACTCTATCAATCCGAGAGATTACTGGCTGCCAGGGGTGTTGATTGTTATGGCATGATGGCAACAATAACCGTGATAACAACTATCGGTTAAGGAGCAAGCGATTGATACATTCCAAGCATATTTAAGCTGAAGAGACGCTCCATGGAAGACCTATACATCTAAAAGTGGAATTTAATTGATTTTGCTTGCTAAGAGACTAAAAGAACAACAATACCCACAATCAAAACCAGCGGGCCTGATTAGACATTCTTCCTAAGTTTTTAATTTAGATAGGTTGTCGGGGGGCTTATCCATCCCTATGATGTAGCCTGACCCCTGGGACTCTGTTTACCATGCTTTTAGATAGCAGTTTGCTTCACTTTCAGGATGTGCTGGCCGCGGCAGTAAATACCAATCTGCTTCATGTCCAAAATTTGCTGGCGGCTGCGGCATCCACGGCAGATGTAGTCATTGAGAATGAAGCGATTGAGGAAAATCTGCGTCAGTTTTTGTTAGTGCTGTCGGTCTCTTTGGGGGTAGCCACCCTGTCGCGGGTGGTGAGCTGGCTACGCAATATCCCCTATACCCTGTTGCTTTTGCTGGTAGGTCTGGGGTTGGCAGTGCTCAATGTGCGGCTGGTCAATTTATCCCCTGAGTTAATTCTGTTTATTTTCTTGCCGCCGCTGCTGTTTGAGGCAGCCTGGAATATTAAGTGGAAAAACCTCAAGCGAGATTGGGTGCCTATCGTTCTTTATGCCGTTATTGGCGTCGTTATTTGTATCGGCTGTCTGTTTTGGGGCTTAGCCAATGTGGCGGGAGCATCTCTGGCAACGGCCTTGCTGGTGGGGGCTAGCCTATCGGCCACCGACCCGGTGTCAGTGGTAGCCCTGTTTCGAGAGCTGGGGGTAAATAAGCGATTGACCACCCTGATGGAGGGAGAAAGTCTATTTAATGATGGCGTCGCGGTTGTTGCCTTTAATCTGTTGTTGGGGATCGCCCTGGGGGTGGATCAGTTTGACCTGTCGGTTACCATTGCGCAGTTTTTAGTATTTACCGGGATCGGCGTCAGCGTTGGGGCCCTGATTGGGTTTGGTATTTCATTTTTGACCCAGCGGTTTGACCTACCTCTGGTGGAGCAGTCCCTGACGCTGGTGTCGGCCTATGGCACCTACATTGTGGCGGAGGAGCTGGGGGGCTCTGGCGTGATCGCAGTGGTGACGACGGCATTGATTTTGGGGAATTTTGGGTCGCGGATTGGGATGAACCCTCGTACCCGATTGGTAGTGTCTGAATTTTGGGAGTTTTTGGCGTTTTTTGTTAATTCCATTGTATTTTTGCTGATTGGCGATCAGGTGCAGTTCAGCAGTTTGAGCAATTATGTGGACTCGATTGCACTTGCGATCGCAACCATGCTGTTAGCCCGACTGATCAGCGTTTTTGGCCTCAGCTTCTTTAGCAATATGATCACCCCCGACAACGAAGACATCAGCTGGCAGGGACAAACCGTACTCTGGTGGGGTGGTCTGCGAGGGTCCGTTTCCGTCGCCCTGGCCCTGAGCGTTCCAGCAGCCCTAGCCGAGCGCGAAGAAATCATCGCCACCGTCTTTGGCGTCATGCTATTTACCCTATTGGTTCAGGGCTTAACCACCAAGCCCCTCCTCGAAAAACTTGACCTGCTAGGGGATCAGCCCCTGCGGCAACAATATATGCAAAGTATTGCCCGGCGGGTGGCCCTCAACCGCGTCATTAGCCGGGTCAAAGAACTGATCGAGCGCCAGGAAGTCGATACAGAATTTGGCCGCTATCAGCTGGCCCTGGTAGAAGGGCAGGTGGAAAAGCTACAGGAAGAAATGCAAAAAATGCAGGCTAGCAACCCTGAAATAAACTCATTTGCCGCCGAGCAAGTCAAGGAAGAACTCCTGGCCATCGAATCCGATACCTATGCAGAATTTATTCGAGCCGGGCAACTTAAGGATGAGCTAGCCCCGCTATTACAAGATGTGTTGTCAGATTAAACCGTCAAGGTAAAAGGAACTCGCTCATCGGGGTAATCATCTGTAATGATGTACTAGGGATCATTGGCATTTTTGCTGAAATTAATCATTTAATTTACATAGAGTCAGGATTACTGGAATTGAGCTTTGTATATGATGCTGGCGTACGCGGTGTAAGGAATGTCTTTTAAGGTACTCTATTAGGCCATAGAAGTGACTTACACTAATGTCTGCCCGGCACCTACAATCGTTACATCTTGCTCTGTAGGATTATTATCAACAGCCAGCCAGTTTATGCAGGTATAGGAGTTTTTATGAAGGCGTTTGTGACTGGCAGTACCGGTCTGCTCGGTAGCAACTTGACCCAATTATTACTAAATCAGGGGTTTGAGGTAATTGCATTAACTCGTGAGCTGACTAAGGCCAATAAAATATTAGGAGAGCACCCCAGTCTAAAGCTAGTGCAGGGGGATATGGAGGCAGTAGAATCCTTCGCCTCTCACTTAAAGGACTGTGATGTGGTATTTCATACAGCCTCCTATTTTCGAGAATCCTTTGACTATGGTGACCATTGGAAACAGCTAAAGGCCATCAACGTAGACGCTACAATACATCTGCTAGAAG
>JBCCJR010000205.1:0-8911 GCA_039045805.1 Cyanobacteria bacterium P01_C01_bin.118 | reverse complement strand
GCTGAGTTTTATAAGACTGTCTTTGATTGGGAGCTGGAAGTGGATGAGAGACCCCCAAATTACATCAGCGCTAGTGTAAAGGGGAAAATGAACTGTGGCATGTTCGATATGGCCAAAGCTCCCATGCCTGATAATGTGCCCGCCCGTTGGGTTGTGTACTTTAATGTGGCGGATTTAGACAAGTCTCTAGAGGTGGTCAATCGCCTGGGTGGCAGCGTACTAATGGATCCCATGGATATTGAACCAGGGCGATTTACGACAATTATGGATCCCCAGGGCGCAATGGTTGTTTTGATGCGGGTGAACGATCCAGATGATTGATCCGTAGGGGCATTGCATGCAATGCCCCTACGGCCCTGATGACTTATGTCGATTCGGCATGCTTGAACAAAATTTGCATTACTCGCGAACCCGGTTCGCTAAGGGCATCGCGAGCAATGGTAGAGACTTCTCCTGTGACATCTGCCGTGTACTCAGCGACGATGTCACCAAAAGCATTCCGCTGCAGGGCTACCTTTTGGCCAGGGGTAACCTTTTCCCCAACATCCACTAGCAATTCAAGAAACCCGCCTGTAGTTGAACGGATTGTCGAAAACTTGTTGCCAAAAAATGTACCAACGTCTTGGGCCGTCCGACCAATAGAGCCTTGAATAATTTGGTGATGCTTAAGCACATTGAGAGTGCCTTCAACTGCCAGAGTGATTTTTTGAGCGTCAAAAATTCGAGGACTGCCCAGCTCCACTGTGATGGCTGGAATTTCTGCCTCTACAAAGGTAGTCTCCAGAGAGCCTTTTTCGCCTGGGTCATCCTTAATCTGTTCCACTGGAAATAATTGTGCCATTTGTTTAATCTGCGGTTTGCTCAAGTCGGCATAAATAAACAGGGTGAAATCACTGCCGGTAGAGACTGTATGAAAATCAATGGCTAGATCAAGATTGGGTTGGAACAGTCGTTGCCAAAGTAAACCGGCGTGACGAGTAGGAGGATTTTCACCCTGTTCATCACCGGGCCAGACGCGATTGATATTTACTGAAGACCCGCCACCATAGGCCATGGGCCATTTAGCTTGAGTAAACTCAATGGCAGCACGGGAAAGTCCCAGCACAGCAATGACAGTGCCTGACATTCTGTCAGGTTCGAGGGTGGCCATGACCCGCTGCACCGCATTCATAGAACTCAACTCATCCCCATGCACTCCAGCCACCAGGGCAATGCACTTGCCTGGCTGTACACCCTTTGCCACAACGATGGGGACATACCAATGTTGGCCAGTGCCCATCTGTACGCCCTGAAAGAAGAAGCGGTGCTTGGTGCCAAATGCCAGATCATTAACGCTTAACTGGCTGATGACAGACACACCCTGGATCAGGTCACCAGTGTAAATGGTCTTTCCTGTAGAAGCCTCTGGGGTATTCAGTGCTGCCATAGTGGGCCTAATAATAAGACTAATTAATTAGTACTGCAAACAACTCTTTCATAAATTTGTTTCGATAATCCTTCAGATTTATTGCATCTGGAAGATTATCAGCTTCTGCTGCATTATTTCTAATAACTTGAGCACTGGCAGAGAAATAGTCCCTTAGATTGCCATCATAGGTTTTTTGTCTTGCTAAGTGCGCCCTTAAAAGCTTGTTAATTAGAAGATCGCTATGGTGAAGCATCGCCAGAATATTCTCAATATTTCTAGCGATAGCCGGTCGCTTTTTTGCAGAAACTGTATGAAGTAGCATCACCATACAGGCTGCCGAGAATAATTTGCCTAAAGCTGCAATTTCACCCACACGTCTAGGATAAAGGTCTTGAACTGACTCAATCTCTTTGGAGGTGTACTGATTATGATGGCTTTCCTTAGCAAAGGAGCGTTTGATGCTGCGAATACTCTCTCCATTTTCCTTTACTTTGGTCATCGTACATCCTGCTTCGGCAGTAGCCCATGCTAAATCCAGGAGACGCAATGCCCTCTCAAGTTTGATTCTCCAGTCAATGTCTAAACCGGTTTGATGCTCGTTAAATTCATAGGTTGAGTCATTACAGAGTAAATATAAACCTCGAATAAAAAATAAGTAGCAAGCATTAGTTCCAAACAAGTAGATGTTCTGAGTAGGGTGATTAGGTGTTAATTTTGGGACGTACTTAACGTCTACACCAAGCAGGGATAGATCAAGAGTTAACAAGCGGCTATTGCTATTACTAAACGTAGTCTGTTCTAGACTTCTTGCTTCATAAATAGCAGGCAGTTTATCAATGCGATAATGGCCGTAGTTGTCATGTTCGTCAGGTAGACCACTCTTTTCCTTGATTTCGTAGTAGCACTGCAGACCCTTTTCAGAGTAGGCCAATAGCGCATGATCTCTTAATTTCTTCGCCCAGTCGAGGCAGTTCCAACGACTCAAGTGCTTATTGCCGCTCTGAGAAGAGGACAGTGAAAGATTCCCTTCGTCTTCAAATGCTGCAAAAATATAGCTGCAGCCCTGCATTGCAGCATAGTAGGCATAAACTTCGCTATTGCCATCGGCGGCGGCGTACAGGCGCGCTTTTTCTAAGAGGTATAGCTTTCCCCAGTGGATAGATGCTGCTGTTCGCCGCTGTCCTACAAAACTCTCGGTGGGTAAAGACTGCTCATCTCTGGGCACAAATTGTGGGAAATAAGTTAGTAACTTGGCCCTAATGAAATAGATACGACCTAGCAAGGTGTAATGGGGATGGAACGTCCCCTGGGAGATTTCACTGGTAACAATGTACTTTTTTAACCGTACTTCAGTATGTTGTTGAGCCTGTTTAAGGGTTTCCCAGGCTTTCTGAATCAATACCTGACGATTAATGTCAGCTGAACAACCAGGGGGTAGGTAGCTGGTGTCTGTGTTTTGCGTGTCGTAAAGATAATAATAAGTGGCTAGACAAATTAGGTAGCGGATTACCAGGGTGCCCGAGAAAATTTCAAAGTCCCCACTATGGACACCTGTGTTCTCTTGGGAAAGGTTCAACCCCTGTTGCACGTAGGTCTCTAAGATGTGCAACTCTTTGATATATAGGTAACTGGCTTTGTAGGCACCCTCGTCTAGTAATACTTCAGCAATGGATAGATACGCATCAAAGTAGATATTAGGATCATCTTTTCTAAGTTGCCGTTCTCCAAAAATTGGCTTGATAACCGAGCGGTGAATAGTGCCAATCATTGCCATAGAAGAGAACGGATAACCTTTTACATGGGACCATGCTTCCCTAAGCGCCAGCATCCGCTCTGTGCGTTGACAAAGTTCAAGGATATAGGTTTCAGGACTGACTCCGGTATTGCGAACGGCCTGCAGACGCGACTGTAGTGACGCCTGGACCTGGGATAACAGAAAGTCAAATCCGCAATAGTTGCCGTGACCAATGGGATCACCAAATGCATGTTTGTCATAGGATAGACCGCTGTTTTGAGGCTCCTGCAGGGCTTTACCAACGGTTTGCTTGTGACACAGTTTAACTAAGCTATGAGCCCATACTGGAGAAGCAACATTATCTCGAATGATTGTCTGAGTAGAGGTTACATCATGGGCTATGGGAAAAAATGTGGAAAGGCAAGGAATATCCTCTAATAAAGCAATATTGATTACTTTGATGGCATGGGATAACGTTCCTCCAATACCTGTACTACTGAGGGCAAAATCTATGCGCCGGTATTGCTTATTTTTGTAAGTCTCATTGCTAATTAATGTATTGAATATATCTTTGACCACACCTTCATAGGCTGTAGGAACTTTGATGTAAAACTCAACCGTAATCTTTGTCGCCTCTTGGGACGCTAACTCATAATCACTGGGACCCGGTAAATTATTGACGGTCTCAAAAGTAGTTTGATTATCTAGACGTTGCAGTTCTGAGTTTAGAAGGGCAGGATAGGCATTATCAAATTCCACACCTAACCCTTTATCAGCAAATGGCAGGGGCCCACAGGCTTCCATGGTGACTCGCTTTAGATAGACAGGAAAACTATCCGTTAAACGCTCATTCGTAATTACCGTTTCTGCTAATTTTTTTACAAAGTCAGGTTGTAAATAGTGCCGGATATAGGAATTCTCTTCTTCATTACTGGGTAAAAACGCCTGGGTATTACCACTCCGTGCTAACAAGCGTCTAATTTCCCGTTGCGCTTTTAGGGTTAACTCACCACAAGTATCACTTTTACCAGGAGAGGTGGGCTGACCAGGAAAATATTTGGGTGGGCGATCTGGAAGATAGTCAAGAATGTTCGTGACGGTTTTGGCAATTAATCTGTCCACCTGATCCAGGTTTTGTAAACCAGATTCTGCATTTGAGAAATTAATACCAACGGCTTCTTTATACGCACGAAATATGACTTCGTAATTTTCAACGCCTCCTGCTGTTTGTAGCGTAAGTAGCATTTGTTGAAGCAGGGTAAGCCCATCGCCAGTGGGCAATCCCAATTGTCTGCGTTCGTTGGGAGTTAGCTCAATGAGCTTGTGTAGAGCAATTAAAATATCCTCTGTGGTGAGGACACGATTGTAATCTTCTTCATGGTTTTGATAGGCAATGTTTAGGCTGTTACGTAGCTCACTGAGCATATTGACAACACTGCCCGTCGTCACAGTCCCATAATTATCTGTTGAGCTCTGCCAGGCTCTACTTTTGCCAAACAATGCACTAACGATTTTACGAAATCCAGTTTTTCCTAATCGCCGCTCAATTTTTTGTGCATTGGGTTGATTATTGGCTCTGCGACTCATCGCCAGGGAGCCACACAGGTAGTAGTACAGGTGATAGATACGCCAACTGTCTGAGTCTGCCATGAATTATCCGAGAAGATAAGTTTTTGCAAAAAACTGGAATTCTTAAGATATTTATCTGAAATTTTTTCGCCACTAAAATTCCAGTATTTGCCTCCTTTCTAGTCTTTTAGACTACAATCGGGCCTACTGAGGATAATTTTTGTATTAAAAAACACCAAGATTGTGGAAGAAAGTTTCCACAATCTTGGTGTTTTTGTGAGTTTGACTGAGCCATTCAGCAGCTTTCGCAGATTTGTAAGCTGCTGCAGAATAATTACAAGGAAGTCACCGGGATCAAACGAAGACTTCCTTGAGCACGTTCACATAAGGAGGAAAATCCAAATGCATCCTGAATAATATCAGACAACAGCTAGTTCAACGAACTAGTTTAAGGACTCTTTGACGTAGACCTACAGCCCTGTAAAGACTCGCATTGTTGTGCCATGAGTCAACGATGTTGCTTGTGCTTTCTCAAGGAGAATGCCTACTATGACGAGCCAAGACGTTTCACACCCTTTGCACCCTCATCATCTTGAATGTCCTCGCTGTGGGCATCACAGTGTTGTTGTGCAAAATGGAAATCATTACATCTGTCTGCGCTGTAACTGGCAACGAAATGTTTCAGAAGAGTGGGGGTGTCTCCCCTGGCCACTGGCTATTATTTTGCCTTTTCTTTTATTACTGTTTCTTTAAGGCATTTCTGAACATTTCTTAATTTACGATCAGACAACTTGGAGCCCTCATGCAGCCGTGATTATGCGAAGGCTCATTATCCAGTCATCTGTGTTTCATGCATGAGAGCAGATGACTTTTTTATCGGCATAGTTTCTTCAGCAAGCATTCCTTATTGTACTCAGAGTAATATGTGCGATTATTGAATAACTTATTTGAGAACTCTCTCGCACTGGTTTCTAAAGTCGTCACCACGGGCCTCGAAATTAGCATATTGGTCAAAACTGGCGCAGGCGGGGGAGAGAAGAACAACCTTTGCTTTTAGACCTAGGGCAATCTCTTTACTCCGTTTGATAGCATTCGCCAGGGTGCCGACATCTTCAAACCGACCATAGCCGACATCGATCAAGCGCTGGCTAAATTTTGGGGCAGCATCTCCAACCAGAAGCACTTGGGCTGCTTTTTCTCGGATCCGGCCTAACCAGGCTCTGTCATCGCCTTCTTTATCTGCACCACCGGCAATCAAAATAACGGGACCCTCCACAGAACTGAGACCCACCTCTGCGGCATCGTAGTTGGTGGCTTTGCTGTCGTTGATAAAGTCCACCCCTTCCCAGGTGGTGATATGTTCTAGCCGGTGAGCGACCCCAGTAAAGTTCTTGATGGCTGTCGAGATCGCATCATTAGAAATCCCCGCCAGCTTAGCCGCCGTCACCGCCATCAGCAGATTTTGCAAATTGTGACGGCCTACCATCTTGAGGCTTTTGGCAGCTAACACCTGCTCACCCTGATGTACCACCCACCCAGCTTGATCAATATAGGTGCTGGGAATCAGCGGCATAATGGCGTTGGGACCATCAACGCTGGTCCAGTAGCTATTTTCCCAACCATTAGCGAGGGTTTCTCGGAGATAGGGATCGTCACCATTAAGCACCCGCTTTTCGCTACGTTCTAACAACGAGGCTTTAATGGCGTAGTAATTTTCAATGGTTTTGTGACGGCTGAGGTGGTCGGGGGTAAAGGTGGTCCAAATGCCGATTTTGGGTTTGGGGCCAATGGAGGCTTCGATCTGGTAGCTGCTGAGTTCGGCAATTACCCAGTCGGGTTCAGGATCCAGGGCCACCTGGCAGGCAGCATAGCCGATGTTGCCACAGGCCGGAGCATTGAGCTTAGCAGCTTTAAAGATGGCGGCCACTAGCTCAGTGGTGGTGGTTTTACCATTGGTACCAGTGATGCCCAACCAGGGCAGATGGCTGAGTGCACGCCAGGCCAGCTCCATTTCACCAATGGTGCTGATGCCCTTTTCTCGGGCGTTTACCAATCCGGGGGAATTCCAGGGAACACCGGGGCTAGCCACTACCAAATCCATGGGGGCTTCAGCGGCAAAGGTATGACCCAGTTTTACCGCAATGCCTTCAACCGACAAAGACTGTTGCTGGGCAAGTTGGCGTTCACCATTGTTGCGATCGCTAACTATCACATCCCAGCCCTGCTTCTTTAAAAGCCGAGCGGCGGCCACCCCAGACAACCCCAGACCAATCACATAGGCAGTGGGATGTGACTCTGGCTGACTGGCTGATTCCATGGTTGACTCCCTGCTATCTCAAGTCAGTAACTGTAGCAGATTAATGGAGGGAATGGGCGGTGGATAGGGGCATTGCATGCATTGTCCCAGTAAGGCGTGCACGGCCCACCGGGGAATGGACAGGAAGGTGGACATGGCCCACCAGGCAAGGGGAAATTCAACCTTTCACAATTGCCCCAAAATCCGCCAGCACCCTGGCATGATTTCGCAATAACCCCAGCAGATTTAGCCGGTTCTGACGAATTGCCGCATCGTCGTCCATCACCATGACGCTATTTCCCCCATCAAAAAATTCAGCTACGACGGGGGCCGCTTTTTTAAGCCCGTTGATCAGCTTTTGATAGTCACGCTCAGCCTGGGCCACCTGGGTTTGGGGCACCAGCTGTTGCAGGCTTTTATGAAATGCTGTTTCAGCGGGGGACTGGAATAGGGCCGTATCAACAATACCTGCAGGCTCCAGACTGGCGGTGTCCAAATCTCCTTTAGTGGCTAGCTTAGAGGCACGATTGACAGTTTCATACACGATGGCCAGGGTGCCATTGTTGCGAATCTCCTGGAGAAATCGGGCGCGATCGCGAGCATCCAGCAAGTTACTCAAAACGCGGGCGCGATAGTCGGCATCTTCTTCACCCACGACGGCATTGATCAAGTCATAATCAATGGCTTCATCATCCTGCAGCAAGGTGCGTACCCGTTGTTCAAAGAATGCTTCCAGTTCCTGCTGTAGCTCGGCGGCATTTACCCCTTCGCGTTGAGTAGCAAATGTGGTGGTGATGTCCTTTAGCAGTGCCGCCAGGTTGAGATCGAGACTCCCTGCCCAGATGATACTAACAACGGCATTGGCGGCACGACGCAGGGCAAAGGGGTCAGAGGAGCCGGTGGGCTTCATCCCCAGGCTAAAAATGCTCACCAGGGTGTCGATCCGATCCGCCAGACCAACCACCTGTCCAGTCAGGGTTTGGGGTAGGCTACCTCCCGCCCCTTTAGGTAAATAATGTTCAGAAATAGCCGTCGCCACCGCCACCGGTTCCTGGCTGCTGCGGGCGTATTTTTCTCCCATGATGCCCTGGAGTTCTGGAAACTCGCCCACCATCTGGGTGACCAGATCGGCTTTGCAAAGCAGGGCCGCACGGTTAATCAGACTAGTTTGGCTAGAGTCTAGACCAAGCTGGGATGAGATCGCACCTGCCACCGCCACAATCCGGTCCACTTTTTGTCGCACAGACCCCAATCGTTCCTCAAAGGTAACCATTTCCAGCTTGGGCAGGTAGTCCGCCAATGTCTGGGTACGGTCTGCATTAAAGAAGAACATCCCGTCCGACAGACGGGCTCGGATCACCCGAGCGTTGCCCTCGGCGATAATGTCGGACTTAGCCGGGTCGCCATTGGAAATAGTAATAAAGCTGGGTAGCAAGCTATCACCAGATTTAAGGGGAAAGTAACGCTGGTGGCTTTCCATTTCTGTAATCGCCACCTCCGAAGGCAGTTCCAAAAACTCGTCGTCGTACTTACCCACCACCGCTGTGGGCCATTCCACCAAATTGATTACTTCATCCAACAGCTCTGGATTGACAATAGCTTCTCCATTGATCGATGTTGCCGCTGTTTCTACTTGGGCAATAATCTTTTTACGACGTTCTTCGGGGTCTACATCTACATAGATGGACCGCATTGCTTCCACATAGCCGCTGGCGGTTTTTAGGGTAATGGGTTTGGGGTGCAAAACGCGGTGCCCCTGGGAGGTGCGATCGCTAGTGCAGACCTCAGACCCGTTGGTAAACGTGATAGGCAGCAGCTCGCTATCCATCAGAGTCACTAGCCAGCGCACCGGACGAGGAAACTTTAGATCGCCATCCCCCCAGCGCATAAAGCGTTTACCCTC
>JBCCJR010000204.1:0-8939 GCA_039045805.1 Cyanobacteria bacterium P01_C01_bin.118 | reverse complement strand
AGTGAGTAATGGCCACAATCATGCATTAAAGAAAAACAGCGTAATGAAAAAAGTACTAAAAGAATGATGATTGGAGGTAGAAACCAACCAGAAACTTTGGCTGTCTTTACGGCTAGAATCCATAGAAAACTATATGGAATTAGCGTATTTAAGACCTGATAAGTGGCGCGCCAATCATTGCTCTGCACATAGGGAGTCAGAACAAAATCAGACTTTTTAATTATTTTTTTCATTCAAGAGGACACTCTTAAAAGCATCCATTTTTAGGTAAGTATGTTCTAAAAAAATAAATTCTTTATTCAGTACTTAGTTGGTTTTAGATAACCACAGCAAATACTTTTTTGAATAAATGAGCTCAGTGATGATGGTTGAGTTACTAACTAAATAGTTTGTTAGCTGTTTTATCTTAGCTGCTTTCTTGATACAACTGCGGTCAGTTGTATTACCCATAAAAATGACTTGATTTCCGTTACGATAACAGCCTAGGCCCAGAGTCATTGGTGTTACTCGGGTTCATCAGGTTTACTAAAAGGCATCAGATTAAACGCATGAAAGCACTGGTTACAGGAGCTAATGGCTTCACTGGTTCCCACTTGGTTAAGTTGCTCAGCGCCCAAGGGCAAACCGTCATTGGCTTAGTGCGCCGCACTAGCGATCTGTCACGGTTGACAGACCTGGATATTGAGCTGGCCTATGGTGACATTACTGATGGAGTCGTGCTTCATCAGGCTATGGAAAATGTGGATGTGGTGTTTCACATTGCGGCCTGTGTGGATTTGGGTATTGTGGATGCAGCCCGGATGCAACGGGTGAATGTGGAAGGGACATGTACCGTCTTAGAGGCAATCCAAGCTCAAGAGAATCCGCCAAAACTGGTGTATTGCAGCACCATTGGTATCTATGGCGATACGGCAGGTCAGGTGATTGATGAGACGTATCAGCGCACCCAGACAGGGTTTTCGTCTGCCTATGATGAGACAAAGTACAAGGCACAGCAGCTGGTAAATCAGCATGTGGCGGATGGTTTCTCAGCAGTGAGCTTGATGCCGGGGGGCATCTTTGGAGCGGATGACCCTCACTTTGGGCCGGTGATTAAGCTGTTTTTGAAGGGGCGGTTGCCGATTTGGCCAGGGTGCGATCGCATCACCGGCATCGTCCACGTAGACGACCTGGTGCAGGCGATGGTGCTAGCGGCAGAAAAAGCCCCCTCTGGCGAACATTTCATCATCACCGCTGGGGAATTATCCATCGGCGAAATGTTCAAGATTCTAGGGGATGCAGTTGGAGTGAAAGCCCCAGCGGATGCCCCTAAGTCATTGGTCAGGGCCATTGGCGGCATTCTAGACCCCATCGGCAAGGCCTTTTCCTGGAATGCCCCACTAAATAACGAGCTGGTCCACTATATCTATGATCGCTGTGTACGCATCAGTGGAGAAAAAGCTATGCGGGATCTGGGCTGGCAGCCTCGCTCAGTGCCTGAACTTCTGACGGGTATTGCAAAAGAACTAACTCAATAATCGCAATAATATTTTATTCACCATCGAGGACCGTCTTTGTAGACGCCGACCATAGCTGAGGCCAGATTAGACCTGACTGAGCTTGATAGTCAGCAAACTCAGGATAGCGAGACAACGACTGGTCTTTTTTGCGCATATTGGGCACAAAAATACCTAAAATAAATCCGGCCAAAATCAAAAATGGAACTGGATGCATGGGCAAAATGGCAAAGCCCAAGTAAATCAAAATTTCACCCAAATAGTTTGTATTGCGACAGCGGGCAAAAAAGCCTTCGGTGATTAAGCCACGGCGATATTTCAAGGTGAAATGCTTTTGAGCATCGGCACTGTAGTGCAGCATGATGCCGGTCACATTACAGGCAACCGCCAACGCCATTAGGGCAGGCGGCACATCCACTCCACGGGAAATCAATAGCCAGGGAGCTACCCAGTAAGCGGCCAACGCGACAAATGTAAAAATTCCTGCAGGTACAGGCAGCTCTTCTTCCCACTGTTTATCGGGATAAATGCGATCCTTTAGCAGCCACAGAAACCCATAGGTGCCATGTAGAGCAAGATAAATCCACGGCCCGGTCTGAAAGTTCTGATAAAGGGCCATCATGCCCAGAATGACAAAGGCAGTTAACCCTTTGTGCAGATTGATGGCGTGCTTAATTTTGATTTTCATAAGGGCGTCCTAACCGCAGCCCTTTTAGTCTAAAAGAAACCCGCTAGTGTAGCCCGGTGACCAGACTTGATTCCTGAGCTAATAGGCCATCCTCTAAATAGGTGATCTCGTCAGCCGCGTCGGTAATTCTAGGATCATGGGTAATGATCAGCACCGTACAGCCTTTGTTTTTGGCCAGATACTGCATTAGCTCAATCACATCGTGACCGGTAGCTGAATCCAATGCCGCTGTGGGTTCATCCGCCATAATCAGCTCAGGTTCACCAGCCAAGGCACGGGCGATCGCAACTCGCTGCTTTTGACCACCGGAGAGATCCGCCGGTAAATTATTGGCCCGATCGCCCAATCCAACCTGTTTCAGCAGGTCAAATGCCTGTTCTTTATTTCCTGGTCCTTTTCTACCCTTGAGCTGTAGAGCTAGCTCTACATTCTCAATAGCTGTGAGAGCTGGAAACAGGTTAAAGCTCTGAAAAATAAAGCCGATGTGGTCGCGACGAAAGGCCGTCAGCTCTTTACGAGACAGCCCAGTAATCTCTTGCCCCAGCAGCTCCACTTGGCCAGCTGTGGGAGTCAAAATTCCTGCCAAAATCGACAGTAGCGTCGTCTTGCCTGACCCCGAAGGTCCCATCATTAGACGGATTTGCCCAGAGGGGATAGTCAGGTCAATGCCCTTAAGCACCTCGATCTGAGTGGTGCCCGATCTAAAGGACATATGAATGTTATGTGCTGCGATCGCAACCATTAATTCTTAAACTCACTCCGCACAGACAATCTCACCTACCACTGGAACCCTAAGCCTTAAACACAATGCCCGGATCCACCCGAGTCACCTTTTGAATCGCAAAAACGGCGGACCCCACACACATCACCACCGTAATGCCAAACACCCCAACAGCGCTCAGCGGGGTAATCAGCACCACAATGCCCTGGGTCGCTGCCGTCCAAGTACCCATACCCCAACACAACAAGAGTCCTGGCACGTAGCCTAAGACGGCCATCCACAGTGATTGCTCAAGAATCACACTGTAGATATCCCAATCTGACGCCCCCATCGCTTTGAGAGTACCAAATTCGCGCAGATTCTCAGAAACTGAGGTGTACAAAATCTGGGCTACTACGACCATGCCGACAATCACGCCAACAATTGCCCCTAACCCTAGGATAAAACCTATGCCTGTGCGATTTTGCCAATAGGATTGGGTGGTATTGATCAGCTCTGTTTTGGTAAACGCCTTGGTCCCCGATAGCGAGGTTTCTATCCGCCGTTTGAGGGTTTGTAAATTTTCCCCCGGAGCCGCCTTGACCAAAATATAGGTCACCGGTGCATCTGCCTTTAGAGGCTCCGGAGCATCCGCTTCAGTATTAGCGGCATCTGGGTCCCGTTGAAAGGCATTGACACAGGTGATATCTCCATCCCCCAGCTGACAGGTCAATCCTGCTGAAAAACCAGAGCTAATGTAGGCATTGGCATTAACCAACGACGTAAACACAAACTTACTGGACACCAGCGACTGGGTATCGCGAGTCAGCCCCACCACCATCACCGGCAGCTGACGAATACGAGCTGTATCCCCCACCCCATCGATGCGAAATGACCGCATATTGGTGCGATCAATCAAGGCTGAGTAGGGGGCATTTAACGCTTGAACGACCGCATCGGATACTTGACCGGGGCGAAACAGCTCACCATTGGGATCAAACCCAAATACTCGCAATGTGGTCAACTTGCCGTCTGAGTACCACCGACCAGAGCCAATGGTCAATGCTTCGGCCAGCGCTACACCTTCAATCTCTTGCGCTTGACGAACCTGAACGTAGGGAAAGGGTTCAGTCAGCTCAAAGTTGACAATATTTTCGGAGGCTACCCAGATATCGGCATCAGAGCTATCAATCAGCAGCGTGGTAGATCGGGTAAAGCCTTTGAGAATGCCCGTTTGAATGGTTACCAAACTGACGGCAAACATAATCCCTGCCTGGGCTACCAAAAAACGAGGCAGGTCTTTGAGTAAATTTTTACGCGCCAGGGAAACCATTTTTTAACTTTGTCTACGTCCGGAGAAAGGGTTTTCTGTAATTGCTTTTACAGAACCCAGACGTGACTTCACACCACTCAAGCGGTTGCCACTTGGGCTACACGCAGTTTAATCATTCTAACGGGTAACCCACTTATACGGAGTTCACTCGGACTGGAATCAAAACTGGCCCACTTAATTGAGAGCATCAGCTAAAACTCTGTGCACAAATGGCCATTTCGCTTGTTCCAGCGAGATGACTCGGGTCTCTCTAGATGAGTCATAGATCAAAATTAAGTGTGTAAAGCTGCTGAGACGAATCGTTCAATGCCACTCAAGTCTCGGTGAATCTGAATATCTGTGTAATCTTTCTGAGACTCTAAGAGGGTAGTGATTTTTAGGGCTTGTCCCTGCATGTGTTCTGTCAACCACAGACCACCGGGCTGAAGAAACTTTGGTGCCTGATCTGCCAGCAAACGAATATCATTTAGACCATCATCCCCACCGTCTAAAGCTTGATGGGGTTCATGGTTAGTAACTTCAGGTTCCAGACCAAGTACCACCTCACTGGGAATATAAGGCGGATTGGTAATTACACCGAATAGCTGCCCCTGCCAGTCTCCTAAAGAGTCAAACCAACGGCTCTGACAAAACTCTATATTGGTCACCTGGTTGCGCTGGGCATTCTGTCGGGCAATGGCCAATGCAGCAGCACTGATATCAACGGCTAAAATTTGAGATTGAGGAAAGAGTTTGGCGATTGCGATCGCAATTGCCCCACTCCCCGTCCCTAAATCAGCCCAAACCAATGGCTCTGCCATTCTCCTCTGCTGATCGGCCCAAGCCTCGACAATATCTACCATCAGCTCTGTTTCAGGTCGAGGGATTAGCACATCAGGCGTTACCGTCAGCATTAAATCTCGCCATGGGGTTTCCCCCACTAGGTAATGTATCGGCACCCGCTCTGTTAAACGTCGCTGCCACTGCTGAGTTAACCAATCCAGAGAATGATGTAGGGGTACAGCTGCCCGATCTCGATACAGTCCAAAGCTCAGGTCAGACTGGGTGAGACGACTCACCCCCTGCAAAAACCAGTCCACCTCGTAGGCAGGCACAGTATTTTTTTTCGCATCGGTCTGAGCCTGCAATCTCCATTGATATAGCTCTTCGCCAGATACTACGATTGCCTTGCTCCTCAAGATTCACCGGATGGTGGGCCGTGCCCACCATACTGGATTTGCCGGACTGTGGGCATTGCCCACCCTACCAATGTCCACAATCTATCCCAACACTCGCAACACACTGGCAATCGAATCCACATCAGCGGACTCTTGTAGAACTGCTATTGCGTTTTGAAATTCGCCTTCTTTGACCTCGTGGGTGACGATTACAAGCTGTGCCAAATTATCCTGCAGACCAATTTGCACCATAGATTCAAGGCTGAGATGGTGTCTGCCAAAAATTTCCCCCAGATGGCCAATCACACCCGGCTGATCTTTCACTAACAGCCGTAGATAAAAACGACTCTCCAGCTCCTCCATGGGACTGATGGTTTTATAGTCGCTGTGGGCATTGCTCAGTAAGGGATTTGGTAATTTTTCCTCGGCTGGAGACTCCATATGGAGCGTCGCTGCAATCGCCATCACATCCGACACAATGGCACTGGCGGTGGGACCTTCTCCAGCACCGGGTCCGTAAAGCATCACCTGGCCAATGGGATCACCTTCTACCAAAACAGCATTGTTGACGTCGTTAACGTTGGCCAGGGGATGCTTAAGCGGGACAAGTGTGGGGTGGACCCGTAGCTGGATGGTCTCTGAGTCATCATTGCGTTTTGCGATCGCTAACAGCTTAATCACAAACCCCAGGTTTTTGGCATAGTCCACATCGGCGGCACTAACATTGCGAATCCCTTCAGTAAATACATCCTCACGGCGGATTTTGCCCCCAAAGGCAATCGAGGCCAGGATCGCAATTTTATCAGCAGCATCGAGACCATCCACATCTGCCGTTGGGTCTGCTTCGGCGTAGCCTAGCTTCTGAGCATCTGCCAAAATCGGTTTAAAATCTCCCCCCTCCGACTCCATGCGGGTCAAGATATAGTTCGTGGTGCCGTTGATAATGCCCGTCACTGTATCAATCCGATTCACCCCCAGGGCCTGCTGTAGCGGTTGAATCACCGGAATACCACCCCCTACAGCCGCTTCGTAGAGTACATAAACACCGGCTTTTTTAGCAGCTTCAGCAATTTCATTGCCATAGCGAGAGATCACGGCCTTATTGGCGGTAACCACATGTTTGCCATCTTCAATGGCTTCTAAGATTAGCGATCGCGCCGGCTCCAACCCACCGATTACCTCCACCACGATATCGATATCAGGATCGGTAACAATCGCCTCCAGGTCAGTAGTCAAACAAGTCTCTGGTAAATCCACTGCGCGGGGCTTATCCAAAGAGCGCACACCTACCTTGTGAATTTCTAAGGTTTGCAGCAACGGATGACGCTGGGCGGCGTCTAACAAAATTTTGGCTGTACCCGTGCCTACCGTACCCAGCCCTAATAATCCAACCTTAAAAACCAATGTGCTATCCCGTTCGATTTATCACACCATTGTAGAAGCCAGGGAACCCTTAGATTCACCTGGCTTCTACATATTATTTATTTGACAATAAAACCAACCAGGTCAGTAGAACCTAGTAAGTCTCAACATGCCAACGATGAGCTTTTTTCATCGCCTTGCGATACTCAGTCCAGTCTGTACCAGTCTTAGCCGCCGCCGCTGTTAGAGCTTCATCAATACCGCCCTCCATGCCGCGCAGACCACAGATGTAGACATGAGTCTTCTCATCTTGGATCAAACCCCAGAGCTCATCAGCATACTCAGCAATCCGATGCTGAATATACATGCGACCGCCCTCAGAGTTTTGCTGCTCACGACTAATGGCGTAAGTTAGGCGGAAATTGTCAGGATACTTATCCTGCATTTCTTCCAACTCCTCTTTATAGAGAATGTTGGGAGTCTTAGGCACACCAAAGAACAGCCAAGCCAATCCATTGAACTGATAGTCAGGATTCGCCGCCCGCTCATTATCTTTGAACATCCGCCATAGAAAAGCACGGAAGGGAGCAATACCAGTTCCTGTACCCATCATAACAATCTTGGCATCGGTATCCTCAGGAAGGAGCATATCCTTGCCTACAGGTCCTGTAATTTGCACCTTAGCTCCAGGATCCAAATTACAGAGATAAGTAGAACAAACGCCATTAATTGTCTCACCACTTTCAGGGTGCTGATAGGTAAGCTGACGCACACATAACGAAACTGTCTTATCGTCAACATCATCACCATGAGCAGTGGATGCAATCGAATAAAGTCTTAGTTTGTGAGGTTTACCTTTGTTGTCAGTTCCCTCAGGAATAATGCCGATACTCTGTCCCTCAACATATTTAAGGTCGCCTTCAGACAAATCGAACTTAATGTGTTGAACGATCCCTACACCACCTTCGCCAACCAAAGGTTCATTCGACAAACATTTTCCTATGTAGGGATTCTTGGGCTTGTAGGTATTAACCGGCACGCCAGCACCGGGTTTCTTAGCTTTAGCTTTCGTTTCGGCCATAGGTTTCTTTGCTGCAGGTGCTACTGGAGTCACAGAAACAGCTGGCAAATCGCCATTTGCTGCACGAATACTGACAATCTCACCGCCCATACGCGTAATTCGGCGAGTTTCCTCAGCCATACGCTCATAGGGGACTGTAACGAAAGTACTACCACTCTGACGCACAGGCGCTGAACCCGCTGTCGTTGAGCCTAGGCCTTTGACCTCATATATAAAAAGACGGTTACCAGAAATACTGAGACTACCGCCAATGACGCTCGAATTGTACATGCGCTGAACTTTTAGTATCTCCTAACCCTTCAGAAAGTGGTTTAATCCCCTGTTCTGAAATTACTCATTTATCCAGCGTATCATTCTGAGCGAAGCGATTTGATATAAGAGGGAGCTGACTAGACAGTGGCCATCGATACATAAGCAAGGTCAGATTCGTTTTGTGATCCGTCCTCTAACCTAACCAAGATACCCGGCTAAAAACTATAAAGTGCGATGCATTTATGGATGTCTTTGGAATGTCTTTTGTTTTTCAACAGGGTCGAATTCTTAACCCTTTCCAAGAAAATGAGGGTAAACACCCACAAAATTAGACACAAAGTTTTACAATTCTTTTTCGTCTTGATGCTTCAATAGCAGTCAGACAGATGTATAGAGGGATTTTTTGCTAACTGCGAAGTACGTGACAGATTGTAAAAAAACGAAAGTCTATTTATCATAAAGTACAGGCCAAAATCCTACCTGATGGTGGTTATGGCCACCCTACAGGTGGGTGCTTGTGACATCCCCATGTCCATAAAGGGTTGCTTATGTATCCTTCAACCCTTTAGCCATAGGACTTGATGCCATATTAAGAGGATTTGAGATGACCATTGCAATGGGCCGTGCTGGAGCTGATCGGGGCGTCTTTGACGTCGTCGATGACTGGCTCAAGCGCGATAGATTTGTTTTCGTCGGCTGGTCCGGTTTGCTACTGTTCCCCTGTGCCTTTATGGCACTCGGCGGCTGGCTCACTGGTACCACCTTTGTTACGTCCTGGTACACCCACGGACTCGCCTCTTCCTATCTGGAAGGCGCTAACTTCCTGACCGTTGCTGTCTCCTCTCCTGCTGACAGCATGGGTCACTCCCT
>JBCCJR010000203.1:0-9031 GCA_039045805.1 Cyanobacteria bacterium P01_C01_bin.118 | reverse complement strand
TATGTAATGGAAGTAGAGCCTGCCGCCTATGCTTCATTGGCAGCAAACGAAGCGGAAAAAGCAGCCCAGATTAATATTTTGCAGATTTCATCTATTGGTAGCTTTGGCCGTCTGTATCTGGGTGGGGCAGAACGGGATATTTTGGCAGCCGCACGGGCAGTGGAATCCTGTTTAGAAAATGTGCCAGGTCGCGATCTCAACACCCTCAAACTCGAATAATCAAATGCCAACAGAGGACCTCTATTTCATCACAATCTCCTCAACCACCTGGACAGAGCTTCTCTCCAACAGAAACTCACTATAGTCTGCCAAATCATCCATCCCAAGCATCGACAAAATAAGCTCTGCCATAAACCAAACCAATACTCTACCCAAGGTAACTTTCCAGCGCATCAAACTCTCCTCAAATGACAACTACATCGTAAGAAAACTCCCGGTCAGGGAGTCCATAATGAGAGTTATGACTTAGATAGGGACAGGCTTAAAAACAAAACAGAAAGACAAAACAGCGACCCCTAGTGAATTATGCTAGGAGTCGCTGTTTAAATTACCCAATGCCTGCACATTGTCAGACGACCAGCCTCACTTGATCAATGTCACTTGCTCAATGGTAGTGAAAGGGCGACCAGGGTACGATATCCCCTATCGGAGACGAGATTGAGTAGATGCTCACTGACTCTATGATCATCCTCAATTAGCTTATGCACGTCATAACCAAGGTTATGAATCGAGACAGACAATACTAACTACTCTGTCTGCAGGTCACCCGATATCGCTATGATGGGACCGCTGACTCAGAAGCTTACAGTGCGCTTTAGAAACTGGCGGTTGACTAAACTCAAATCCTTTTTACTACTGCTACTGGCAGCCCAGGGGCTGTGCCTATTGCTATGGGGGATGACCTGGCCGGAGACACCCCCCGTTGAGCTGTCATTTATTATTCCTCAGGATGAAGTGCGACCCTGGGAAGTGGTTGTTACTAGCTTTGAGAAAAGTCACCCCCATATCCACATTAATCTAGTTACAAATCAAGGTATAGATTACACCACCGACCAGCGCAAAGCCATCTATACAGCCGATTTCCAGGCTAATATAGCCCAATACGATCTGGTCTATATGGATATCGTTTGGCCCCTGCAGTTTGCCAACAGCCTGCGCGATTTAACCCCCTATGTGGACAATGACGCCCTGGATCTTTCCGACTTTTTACCCAGCGAAATCTCGGCAGGTGAACTAGATGATCGCCTCTATCGGTTACCAATGCGGGCCGATGTAGGCCTTTTGTTTTATCGTGAAGACTTGCTGGCAGGCGCTAATTTACCCAAGAATCTGGCTGACCTCTCTCAGATAGTCAGGGGACTACAACCATCGGTCGGCTATCTCTGGCAGGGAGCTCGCTACGAAGGGTTGGTGGCTAATTTTGTCGAAGTGCTGGAGGGGGTAGGCGGCACCTGGATTGACCCGACAACGGGGGAAGTAGGATTAGACACGCCCGCAGCAATTCAGGCGACTACGTTATTGCAACAGCTCTTACAACAAGAGATCTCCCCTGATGAAGTGATTACCTACACCGAAAGAGATTCTCTCCAACGGTTTTTAGAGGGAGAAACGGTCTTCTTACGGGGATGGCCTTACTTTTGGGCGACGTTAGAAGCATCGACTTTAAAGGGAAAAGTTGCAATCGCTCCCCCATTTTCCTTTGGCACCAATCCTGGCAGCGGCTGTCGCGGCGGCTGGGGCTTTGGCATTCCCAAAAATTCCTCCCATCCTGATGAAGCTTGGGAAGCGATCAAATACTTCACCAGTCCAGCCGCCCAAAAGCAGTTTGTCCTAGCATCTGGCTATTTACCCAGCCGCACCGACTTATTTGAGGACACAGACATTGTGGCCAAATACCCCCTAATGCCCAAAATGTTGGCATATCTAAAAGATAGTTCCGTCTTTCGTCCCTGGATAGAGGAATACGGCACCGCATCAGAAATCTTGCAAACTGCCCTGGGGGAAGTGCTCAGCGGTCAGCAGTCTGCGGCGGCGGCCATGCAGCAGGCCCAGACTGAGACAGAAGAACTACTAAAGCCTTCTGCTCAGGGTGGTTAAAGGTCTGTTCTCGAAGCAGCTGACGAGCAGACCACCACCGCCATCCAATAAATAGTTGTAATAGCAACAGTCCTATATTGGCAGCAACCAAAACTCCTGTGGCCACAGTAGACGATTGATTTTTGGTGGCTACAAGCTGGGGGTTGGTTAGACGCTCCAATAGGGCCTCACCATTGAGGGGTCGCTGGCCAGGGAAGGGGGCCATCATGTCATCCAGCAGCTGGGCAAACCAGGTATCGACAGGGTGAGCTGTGCGATCGTGCCAGGTCAACCGTCCCGTCGTATCATCCTCGGGTAGGTCAATAGGATGAGTCCCCGTCAGCAAATAGACAAATGAGCGTCCCAGGGCGTAGAAGTCAGACTGGGGAACCGCTCTACCATTAATTTGTTCCAAGGGGGTATATCCCGGCGACACCACGCTGGTAATGTCTCGCTGACCAGCGACTTTAGCAAAGTAAGTGCTGGTCATAGGGCGGACAGTACCAAAATCCACCAGAGCCAACTGTCCCGTGGGCCGCAGCATAATATTCGAGAGCTTAATATCTCGATGAAAGAGTTCTTCTTTATGGAGCTGAGCCAACAGATCGACGAGTTGTTTCATCCAGTCTATCGCTCTAATTTGATCGATGGGTCCTTTCTGCTGTAACCAGGTATCCAGATTAGTTCCCTGAATATTCTCCATCACTAAACAGTAAAGCTCTCTCCCATCAACCTCTAGAGAGAAATAGCCGTCGGGCTCTACTTGGGGAATACCAGGATGATCTAGCAACTGTAACGTGGATGCCTCCCGCTCAAATAGGGGCTGAAGCAGTTTCTTTTTTAGCACCTTCAGCACCTTAGTTTGTCCCTGATCGTCAATTTCAAAGACTTCAGAGGGTTCCCACTCATCTATCTCTCGCAATGGGCGCAGCAAACGATACCGCCCCTCTATCAGCAACGGTGTATGACAAGACTTGCAGTGGGATAGATCATCAGGATTCTGGCGATGACCACACCGAGGGTTAATGCAATAGCTCATGGCAAATTAACAGTCACGGCATCCGGCAGGTCTCAGGGCAAATAGTCACGCACATATTCCATCACCACAGGGATCAGGGTAAACCCCGCAGGGCTTTTTTCAATCAAGGATTTATTGAGCAGAGCCCTGATAGCAGCCAGACAGTCAGGGTGTTGAATCTCTTCAATGGACATGGGCTCCGCCTTGGCAGCCAGTTGACCTAGAATCTCCTGCTCCACCTCAGACAACCGTCCATATTGCTTATCGATGAGATATTCAATTTCTCCCACCATCGTTCTGTCATACTTCAAGAAACGCTCAACATCTCCGTCAAACAGCTCATGGATGGTCATGGCAACAATCCGTAGCATCAATGGGTTACCCCTATACTGTTGGATAAGAGATTTCCAATAGGATCTGCCTGAGTCTGGCAGTCGTTCTGCCGCCAAGAACTCAGTCGCATCGCTAGCTTTTAGCCCTTTTAACTCCAAATAACGAACAGCGCTATTGGCAGATTTAGAGCCCGAAATTTCGCGATTCCGCTCGCGACTGGTGACCACAATACAGCTCTGGTGGGGTTGTTCTCCCAACTGCTTTAAAAATTCACGATAGTTGGCATACTCTGGCTCATATTCACTCATCAGACTGCCAATCTTGAAAATACTTTCTAAGTTATCCAATACCACTAGACAGCGATGTTCTTGCAAATAGGCCATCAGAGCACTGAGTTGGTCGTACCATTCATCAGAGTGGGGGGCGACATCGGGTAGCTGCGTCAGCCACTTGCCTAAAACATTCCCCAGAGCTGGCCGATGCCGTAGGGACTGCCAAATCACGCCGTCAAATTGACCGTATACGGCGTTGGCGAGGGTGATGGCCAGGGATGTTTTTCCCATCCCCCCTGGGCCAATAATGGAAACAATGCGGCAAGTAGAGGTCGCCCCCAGCATCCATTGTTGCAGCTGATCTAGCTCCACATGGCGACCGTACAGGGCAGGAACATCTGGCATTTGCTCCCAGTTGATGGCTACTTGCGTGGAGCGATAGCCAGCGGCTTCTAGCCAGGTGGACACATCACGCCAGCTTTCTAGGGAGTTGCGATCGCGTCCTACCAAATACTCCACATAGCGATACAGACCTTGACTCAGGGCCACCTCCACTGTTCGCACCGCAATCACTTGCTGCTTGGCAATTTCCGCTGGGCTAAACCCTAGAAGCAGCCCCCGCAGCCGAGTTTTTTCGGCATCCGTCAGCCCATATTGTTTGTGCGGCATCAGCTCAGCTTTAGCCTTAGCCAAATCCTCATATAGCTGTACCAAATTCCATTGGGCAGCCGCTTGTTCAAATAGCTGGTCAGTAGCCATAGAGTCAGGTTCTCAGGTTACGAGCAATTTTAACCGATTACCATCAACTGCTTTCGGCAGGCATGTCATTCATAACCCACTTCATAACCAGAGGCATGACCAGACCAACTTGAACTCTTCTTATGCTGGACTCACCAAACACAAGTAAGAAGCATGACTCACTTTAAACTCCCAGGGGTCTGGCGATTTTGTATCGCAGTCTTTACCTGCCTGCTCTGTCTTTCCATCGGTTTAGCCCAAGCGGCATCGCCTTTCTTTTGGGACGCTATCGATGTGGACATCAATTTAGAAACCAATGGTGATTTATTGGTGACCGAAACACAAAAATATGTGTTCACCCAAAACCACAGCAACCAGCGTTATCGCTATATTCCCCTGGATGCTGTGAACAGTATCACCGATGTTTCTGTGACTGAAAACAATGAGCCCTTACCGGTAGAAACCGGTATTCGCAACAACAACTATTGGATCCGGTGGCAACATCCTCTGACACCGCCAGAATCCCACACGTTTAAGCTACAGTATCGTGCGGTGGGCGCAGTGCAGGTGAACGGGAATCGTAGCCAGATTTACTGGAATGCTCTGTTCCCAGAACGCAGTGCTGCCATCAACCGAGGTAAGGTTACAGTACATGTGCCAGATGCTTTGGCTGGTAAAGTAACCCAGTTTCGGGGTGAAGGAGTCGATACTCAAAATCGCAAACTTAATCCCACCACCTTTGAATTTGTTGCCAGTGGAGCATTAGAACCACAGCAAGCCTTAAATATTCGCATTAGTTTTCCCAGCAATCTTCTACCACTGCCCCAAGGACAAACCGCCACTTGGACCAAAGGTCCCTCCCCCATCGATCCACTCTTGCCGTGGCTATTCCCCAGCGGTATTCTGCTGACAATTCTCGGTACAGTGGTCACTGTGCGCAAACGTTGTCCTAACTGTGGCAAGTTAGCACTAAAACGGTCAAATCGTGTGGTTAAACAAGCGACCCGATACAGCAATGGCACCAGGGAAGTCAACCATTCCTGCCAACGCTGTAACTATGACCGCACCTTTAACCAAAAGATCTCCCGTAAATCATCAACATCCAGCTCTTCCGCAGGTGCTTTTGGTGGTTACTACGATGGTGGCAGCAGCAGTGGCGGCGGCTGTAGCGGCGGCGGCGGCGGCTGTGGCGGCGGGGGTGGCGGCTGTGGCGGCGGCGGTTAGATAAGTCTGACGTCCTAGCTTAGAGCTCCAACCTCCTAACACCACTCAAAACCATGAATCCGTCACAAACACAGCTATTACAGAGACTGCAAACCTATTCTCTCGATCAATCAGGAACCCAGTTTACCTTGAGCCAACGGCTAGCCAGGGAAAATTGTTGGTCCGTTGCATACACCAGGAGAGTGATTGAAGAATATAAAAAGTTTGCCTTTCTAGCAGTCGTGGCTGGACATCCGGTCACTCCTTCGGATCAGGTAGACCAGGCCTGGCACCTGCATCTAACCTATACGCGCTCCTACTGGGAGACATTTTGTCTCCAAATTCTACAAACTCCTTTACACCATGAACCCACCCAGGGAGGGGAAACTGAGGATAACAAGTTTAATGACTGGTATGGTCGCACGTTAGCAAGCTATCAGCAGTTCTTTAATGCGGCTCCTCCTGTAGATATCTGGCCTACTCCAGCAGATCGTTTTAGCCCAAACTTAGAATTTGTGCGCATTAATCTTCAACATAGCTGGCTCTTGCCAAAGCCTACTTTTAATCCCCCCATAAAGTCATACCCATCCAGGTTTAGACAACTGTGGCGCAAACTCTTCCGTAAACCAACCACCGCTCTCTCACCATAGCGGTTCTATCCGCAACCATTATGAGCTTACGACTGTTTTATCCTATCCGATGGCTGCCTGTCATTTACATATCATGGGTTAAGGCTACCATCATGCTCAACCCAAGGAATATCGATAGAGAATGTGGTCCCAATACCAATTTGGCTTTCTACATCAATCTTTCCACCATGAAGCTCCAGACATTTTTTAACCACTGCCAGCCCTAATCCTGTTCCTGAAAAAGATTTTACATTTTGACCTCGGTGAAATGATTCAAACAGATGCTGCTGATCTGCTGCAGGCACTCCTATGCCCTGATCGGTAACGCGAAAGTTTGTGGAGCCTTGCTCTCCTACAATAATTAGTTGAATTTCACTTTCCTGCGGCGAGTACTTAATCGCATTGGTCAGCAAACTCATCAGCATGGCCCGCAACAGTCGCTCATCTAAATAGGCTTCGTCACAATGTCCCTGCTGCTCCACTAAAATATGATGTTGTGACTGCGTATTAAATTTCACTTCTTCCACTAACCCCTGACAAAATGACTGTAGTGGAATCGTTTGGGGGTTAAACTCTAGCTTACCTGCCTCTGCACGAGTCAACAGCAAGATATCAGACAGCAATTGAGCCATCGTTTTCGCCGCTGATTGAATACGCCTTAAGTTACGAGAGCGTTTGCCCTCAGACCAGGCAACATTAGGATTATCCAACAGTTGAGCCGACACTAAAATAGCACTCAGGGGTGTTCGCAGTTCATGGGAAGCTAGGGAGAAAAAGTTGAGCTTTAGATCGGTCAGTTCTTTAGCCTGTTCAATCTCTTTATAGGTCGTCTCAATCTCCTGACGGCGATTAAACTCGGTAGTTAAAATTTCTTGGGTGCTCCCTAGTTCTTCTGTAGTTGCCTGCAATTTTTTCGTCAGAGTAACTGTCTCACGTTGCTTTCGTAGTTCTGCCCGTTGATACTGCTTCAAAGTTTGCCATAACCATCCATACAAAACAGCTAGAACGATACTACCCAAGCCAGCAATTATCCCCGTTAGCCAAAGCTCATTATTAATACTAACGGTGGTATCAGCCATCTCCCACTGGCGATCGACGCTGCTCTCATCCAACAATGCTTGTAAGGCTAAATGAGCATCAACACGGGCTTCACTACTTTGCTGAGAAATATCCTGGCGTGTTTGTACATCAAGTTGACCATCTTTGTATTGCTCAACAGCGTCTTCTAAAATTTCCACATGGGTTTCGGTAGCCACCCTTAAACGTTCTAAAATTTCTCTATAGACTAAAGCTTCTTCAAAAGCTGCCTCCTGTTCCATCAAAGCATCGGCTTCGTTGAGTTCTGCCAGGTAGCCTCTCACGATTTCCAGCTTAGTATTGTAGCGTTCTAAAGCGTCTGTATCCCCTGTATTTAAGTGGTCCTGGTGACTGACTTCGGCTTCTGCGATCGCAACCAATAATCCATTTAGATACGCATATTCCTCCCCCTCCAGTTCTACCTCCTCAGAAGGTTCAATCCGATCCACAATGGCATTACGAGCAATTAGAGCCGTCCCTAAGAGTGTGGCGATCGCAACTCCAAATCCCAAAGTTAACCATTGTTGAGCACGAGAACGATTCATCTCAAAGCCAGGTGTCGAATACCGATTAAATGAAGTAGCACTTTGCAAGATCCACCATAGTCTAGACAGCTCGATTTAACCGTCGGTATAGTCAAAGTAATCAGTTCAAAGCATTGCCCATGCGTATTCTCTTAGTCGAAGATGACCTGCAGCTCGGGGAAGGATTGACAGAAGCCTTGACCGACGAAGGTCATGTAGTGGACTGGGTAACAGATGGTGAAATGGGATGGGCACAAGCAACAGAGCTTACCTATGATCTGATGGTTCTGGATGTGATGTTGCCCAAAATCAATGGAATCCATCTTTGTCGACGTCTGCGGGAAACAGGCAGACGGTTGCCAATCTTGATGCTAACAGCTCGGGATACCAATACTGATAAAGTTGAGGGTCTGGATGCTGGGGCAGATGACTATGTCGTTAAGCCCTTTGACCTGCTGGAGCTATTGGCTCGCCTGAGGGCACTGCTCCGACGTAGCACCCTAGGGGAATCAGGCAAAATATTGACCTGGGAACAGGCCCAACTTGATGCAGCCACCCACGAAGTGTTTTACAGTGGCATGCCGCTACAGTTAACCCCCAAAGAATTTACCCTACTCGAATTATTTATGCGCAGCGGTCGTCGAGTTCTTAGCCGTTCAGTATTAATTGATCAGTGCTGGCCAGCACAATCACTCCCCGATGAGGAAACGGTCAAGTCCCATCTTAAAGGCTTACGTCAAAAGCTTCGAAAGGCAGGAGCCCCATCAGATTTTATTGAGACAGTCCATGGCGTAGGCTATCGCCTAAAACAACTTTAACTACCCTGTAGGAATAAAGCTTTGAGCGCTATCCTTTACTCCTCAAAAGAGTAACTCTGCATTAATAACAGCTCACGCAAAGTTTTGAACAAAGAAATGCGGCAAGGGAAGAGCATTCCGTAGGACTTTGCCCTTCTCGCAGAGTACTCCGAACTCTAACTTCCTGGAGAAATCTTCTCGCTTTAGGTTGATACCCTAATTGCGCCCTAACCGATTTCTACCCGAATTATTCCCTAGATCCCTCCAAACCATTGATTAGAGTGAGAAACGTAGCCTCAAGGAAATCTTGATTTCCAGAAGATTATGAAACTTAAAACATTGGCTGTTCTATTTGGTTCGATTG
>JBCCJR010000202.1:0-9058 GCA_039045805.1 Cyanobacteria bacterium P01_C01_bin.118 | reverse complement strand
TCCACAACGATACACTCGGTGGTCAATACCATGGCAGCGATGGATGCGGCATTTTGAGTGGCAGAACGAGTGACCTTAGCAGGGTCAACGATACCAGCGGCAAGCATGTCCACATACTCGTTGCTAGCGGCGTTATAGCCCTGATTAAAGTCTTTTTCCTTCACATGCTCAGCCACAACTGCACCATTCTGACCAGCGTTCTCAGCAATCCGCTTGAGAGGAGCCGTTAAAGCACGGGTTACGATCATCGCACCAGTTAGCTCTTCGCCAGACAGGTTAGCGTTAGACCACTCTTCAAGGCCAGGAGCCAGATGAGCCAGGGTGGTACCACCACCAGGAACGATACCTTCTTCAACGGCAGCCTTAGTTGCGTTGATGGCATCTTCCAGGCGTAGTTTGCGGTCCTTCATCTCAGTCTCAGTGGCAGCACCGACCTTGATGACGGCTACACCACCAGAAAGCTTAGCCAGACGCTCTTGAAGCTTTTCCTTGTCGTAGCTAGAGTCAGACTCTTCGATTTGGCGACGAATCTGCTCACAACGGGCTTTTACATCAGCTTCGTTACCCTCAGCTACCAGGGTGGTGGTGTCCTTGGTGATGGTAACGCGGCGGGAGGTACCCAACATTTCGATGCTGACGTTATCGAGCTTTAGACCTGCGTCTTCAGTGATTACCTGACCACCAGTTAGTACGGCGATGTCTTCCAGCATGGCTTTACGACGATCGCCAAAACCAGGAGCCTTAACGGCAGCTACGTTAAGCACACCGCGTAGACGGTTAACGACAAGAGTAGCCAGGGCCTCTTTCTCGATGTCCTCAGCAATGATAATTAACGGCTTGCCAGAGCGAGCCACCTGCTCTAATACGGGGACCAAGTCCTGCACCAGGGCAATTTTCTTATCAGTCAGCAGTAAGTATGGATCATCTAGAACCGCTTCCATACGCTCGGTGTCGGTGGCGAAATAAGGGGAGATATAGCCCTTATCAAAGCGCATACCTTCAGTGATCTCCAGCTCAGTCGTCATAGACTTGCCTTCTTCCAGGGAGATAACGCCTTCACGGCCGACTTTCTCCATGGCTTCGGCAATCATTTTGCCGACTTCTTCATCGTTACCGGCGGAGATAGTACCCACCTGGGCGATGGAGGTGGAGTCACCCACGGGCTGGGCTTTCTCAGCAATGCGATCTACTAGATAAGCAGTAGCTTTTTCAACGCCGCGCTTCAGCGCGATCGCATTTGCACCAGCAGCGACATTACGCAGACCTTCCTTAACAATGGCGTGTGCCAGCACAGTTGCAGTGGTCGTACCGTCACCCGCTGCATCATTAGTCTTAGAAGCAGCCTGACGAATCAACGCCACACCAGTGTTTTCAATATTGTCTTCTAGCTCAATCTCCTTAGCGATAGTGACACCATCGTTAACGATTTGAGGAGAACCAAATTTCTTTTCAAGGACTACGTTACGACCCTTGGGACCAAGAGTAACGGCAACAGCCTCCGCCAAAGTATCCATACCCTTCTCAAGGGCACGACGAGCATTCTCGTTATATATGATGCGCTTAGCCATGAATCAACCTATGTTTCAGAACGTTTAAAGGGGTTGGGGTGGAAACAAGAAGCCTGCTTCTTGAATTATTAATTTTTAACTTTGAGTTAAGACATTCAGACCTTATCGAAGGCAAAAGGTCAGGTTTTCATGACCTTAATGAACAGCCCACAACCCAAAATTCAATCCTTAAAACTCAAAATTTCGCGTTGTGCTAGCCAACAACGGCAAGAATGTCCTTCTCAGAAAGCAACACGTATTCGTCACCACCAAGCTTGATATCAGTACCCGCATACTTGGAGTAGAGAACCTTGTTGCCCACTTCTACATCGGGGGCTTGACGGCTACCATCATCACCACGCTTACCAGGGCCAACGGCGGTAACTTCGCCAACCTGGGGCTTTTCCTTAGCGGTATCAGGTAGCAAAATGCCGCCAGCGGTCTTTTCTTCAGATGCGCTGACTTTGATAAGAACGCGATCACCCAGGGGAGTGACGCTTGAAACACTCAAAGAAATGGCTGCCATAGTTTTCTCCGAACTCTGATAGATCAATCACTCGGCAATTTCGCTAAAGCGGTTTCAGGCCGCCTAAGCAGTCCCCTTAATCAACTGAAAGGGTTTGATAGAGGAAGACACTGCAACCTAAAGATGGTTTAGCACTCTCTATTGCCGAGTGCTAATTTATCGTCTGGAGAGAAGCGATCGCAACACATATAGGGGTACGGGTTCCCGAACTCAGGTGTGGGCTGAACCATAAACCAAACTTCATGGTTTCAACACATTGATCTTTACTGTTCCTTCAGGTTGGATTAAAAATTCCCCGTATCATTTATAAGATGGGTGACATTTGTAGTTCTTGATACATCTTTAGATAGTGCATATGCTGACACGCTGTCTGGCAATTGCTAATCCCATGACTTGGAAACTTTTCTATTTATTTGTGGTAGCTGCACCATTGTGGATACCAGGTTTTCATAGAGCAGCTATTGCCCAGGCTTTAACCAACGTCGATCTGCCCATCACACCGCCAACAGCTACAGCAACAACCCCATCCACTAATATTCAGCCAGCAACACCCGCTACAAGCGTTGTTCAGCAAGCCAATGAGTTTACGATCACTGGTGGACAGGTATCTGGTGGCACCAATCCAAATGTCGTGCACCAGTTCCAGAACTTTGACCTGACTGACCCCGATATTGCAAATTTTGTGGTCAGCCCCAACATTGCCAATGTCATCAGTTTGATCGATAGCTCGAATCCCTCAACCATAGATGGCTTGCTCAAGCTCACCAGCGAAAATTCTGCCCTGGGCAGCAATGCCAATCTGTTTTTGGTCAATCCTGCAGGTATCATTTTTGGCGAAAATGTCATCCTCAATCTGCCAGGTGATCTAACTGCAACAACATCCTCAGCTCTGCTGTTTGATGAAACATACTTATTGTCTATTGATGGCACAGTGAACACAATCGCCTTACCTGAAAACGATGATAAGAAGCCATCTACCCTATTACCCACCATCGACAATTTAACGGGCGACCCCACAGGTTATTTTTTATTGTCAGAGTCGCCTAACGCATCAAATCAATTAGGCACAGTTGCTCTCCCTGGCAATATTGAAAATCAGGGCACCTTGGAAGTCACTTCTCAATCAGCCATTACCTTTATTAGTCAATATATTCAAAACGAAGGTAACTTAGTAGCTCCCGGTGGCGAAGTCAACCTGATTGCTCACCCTGGAGATAGCCTGCTACGACTGCAACAGCCGGGCAACATACTAGCTTTAGACGTCATTCCAGCAGACGCTATTGCCATGCTCTCGCCGACAGCCGGACTTCCCTTTACATCACTGGCTGAGTTGTTGACGGCTAATAACGAAGAAAGTGCCACACAAATCGTTGTGAATCCTGATGGATCACAAACCCTGGCAGGGGCGTCGTCATTCACCCCAGCATCAGGCACGGTATTACTCAGAGGCACCATTGATGTTTCTACCACCAACCAGAGCCAGTCTCCGGGGCAGGTGAATGTCTTCGGCAGGCAAATCAACATGATCGGTGGCGCTATCAATGCCAATGGCAGTGAACAGGGCGGGACTGTATCCATTGGTGGCATGCCTATGGTGGATGATTTTCGAGCAGCTTTTGTTGTCATCGGGCGCGGAGCTGAAATCGCAGTCAATGCTCCCCAAGGTTTTGGCGGATCAGTCAACATATGGGCCGATGACACCGTTCAGTTTTATGGCTCAGCCGCCGCCGACGGCAAAGACCCTAACGATAGTGGCACCATCAAAATTGAAGCTGGTCAAGTAATCGACATTCGTCAGTAGCTGCAGCCTCTACTTTAGAACACCCACTCACTAAAATCACCATAAACCCCAGGGAGTAGCTCTCCCTGGGGTTTATGGTGATTGGCTGAATACACTTAGTCATTGACTGTGCTCACGCTTTATCACTCAGCTCGAATCTAAGTAATTTCACCCTGATTCAATTAAGTTTGATGTTTATTTTCAATAAAGCCTAAGTAATTTCAAGAGTATCTCAAAGGAAAGATGCCACTCTATAGAAACAGACAAAGCCCTTCTATAAAAAGGTTTTTGTCTGAATTCTATTTATTTCAGGACATTAGTAGTGCATCAACACATCAGTTCTTTTTGATACACGTCCTGATCTCGACATTGCTTAGATTCCGAGAATTTACTTATGCGAATATTTCCCTCCCCAGCTCACCAACTTGTTGGTGTAGCCAGCATTTGCAGTGCAGTATTCCTAGCTGCACCAGCAGAAGCGGCCTGTTTGTCAGGTAGCTGTAGTCAAAATGGCTTAGTGTTTAGCGCAGCATCCGGTAGCTTCAACATTACAGATGTCACTGGTACCGGTACTCAGACAGACCCATTTATCGTTTATCAAGATGTCCGGGGGCTAGATATCTCACTGGCTGTTAGCGGTTTGCCTAACGCAAAACAACACTCTATTTTTAATCGTCCAGGTTTTGCCTTAAGCGTTGTGTCCCGTAACCTTACCGGAGCATTCTGGCGATTTTACGACCATGAACTACAAGAAGTCGCCGGTCTAGCCAGTAGTGAGAATGATGGGCTTTCATTTGCTCAAGGCATTGGCCCCATTCGTCCTTACACCTCTAGTGGTTATGGCCAAGCTGATGAGGTGACGGATGTACGCGATTTTATCAATTTCTATCGTGGCAGTGGTGTTAACCCTGGGGAGACAGTGCGGTTTAACTATTACATTACCGACACCATTCCCAACCAGCAGTTTTTTATCCGTCAGCGGCCTGACTTTCGCACCAACACTGTTCCCACCGAGACAATCCAGCGACTCCAACAAAAACCGACCGAACCAACGCTTCAACCGCCACAACCAGCAGCTCCTATTCCTAGCATTAATCAACCTCCTGTCCCTAGCACTCCACCAATGGCTAAACTCCCAGAAAAGCGTCAGCAGAATGCCCAATCAATTCCAGAACCATCCACTCTGTCCCTGGGAATTCTGGCAATTGTCTTTGGCAAATGGGGTCGAAGAAACCAGAAAGCCCACTTAACAAAGCCATAGATCAAAGCCCGTTACCTTTAGGTAAGCAATACAAAACAGCCTTTGACCATAGCAAATAGAAGTGCCATGGATGATACATCTAGTGATAATCTGTAACATGGCACTTTGAAAGTAAAAATAAAATTAAAAGTCGCCGCAGTAGCTAATACCCTTAGGATAAGGCGCAAGCATGGTCACCACTGCAGAGAAAACAAATACTGGCTATATCACTCAGATTATTGGCCCTGTTGTAGACGTTAAGTTTCCCGCTGGCGAGCTGCCCAGCATTTATAACGCCCTCAAAATCGAAGGCACTAACCCAGCTGGACAGGCTGTTTCTGTTACCTGTGAAGTACAGCAACTTTTAGGAGACAGCCAGGTAAGAGCCGTAGCAATGCTTTCTACGGACGGATTGGTTCGGGGCATGAACGTAGTTGATTTGGGTGCACCTATTAGTGTTCCTGTGGGTGCTCCTACCCTGGGTCGCATTTTTAACGTACTTGGTGAGCCCGTTGATGAGAAAGGTGATGTGGATATGTCCACCACGTCTCCCATCCATCGGCCTGCTCCCAAGTTGACCGAACTGGAGACTAAGCCCTCCGTATTTGAAACAGGTATTAAAGTTATTGACCTGCTAGCTCCCTATCGTAAAGGGGGTAAAACCGGTCTGTTTGGCGGTGCTGGTGTGGGTAAAACAGTTCTTATTCAGGAACTGATTAACAACATTGCCCTGCAGCACGGTGGTGTTTCTGTATTTGCAGGTGTTGGTGAGCGTACCCGTGAAGGTAATGACCTTTACAACGAATTTATTGAATCTGGCGTAATCAACGCCGATGATCTGGGTCAATCTAAAGTAGCCCTGGTGTATGGTCAGATGAATGAGCCCCCCGGTGCACGTATGCGTGTTGCACTGTCTGCTTTGACAATGGCTGAGTATTTCCGCGATGTGAATAAGCAGGACGTATTGTTGTTTGTTGACAACATCTTCCGCTTTGTACAAGCCGGTTCTGAGGTGTCCGCGCTCCTCGGTCGTATGCCATCTGCGGTAGGTTACCAGCCTACTTTGGGTACTGACATGGGTGACCTGCAAGAGCGTATTACCTCGACTCTAGAAGGTTCTATTACGTCTATTCAAGCGGTATACGTACCTGCGGACGACTTGACTGACCCCGCGCCTGCAACCACATTTGCTCACTTGGACGCGACTACTGTACTGTCCCGTGCATTGGCGTCCAAGGGTATCTATCCTGCGGTAGATCCTCTGGATTCAACATCCACTATGCTTCAGCCCGATGTGGTTGGTGGTGAGCACTATACAACTGCTCGTGCGGTTCAGTCCATCTTGCAGCGATATAAAGAGCTTCAGGATATTATTGCGATTTTGGGTCTGGATGAACTTTCTGAGGACGACCGTTTGGCGGTTGCCCGTGCTCGTAAGATTGAGAAATTCCTTTCTCAGCCTTTCTTCGTAGCTGAAATCTTTACCGGTATGCCTGGTAAGTACGTTTCTCTTGAAGATACGATTAAGGGATTCAATATGATTCTCTCTGGTGAACTAGATGAGATTCCCGAGCAGGCCTTCTACCTTAAGGGTGACATGTCTGAAGTAATTGCTGCTGCTGAAAAGCTTAAGGGTTAGGCTAAAACACCTCCCGTTGACGAACGATTACTGACAGTTGAGTGAGTGGTAAGTGATTAAGAGCATAGCCAGTTCACCCATGTTGCACCGTGTTTTTAGGTCTTGCGACTACTCACCACTCACTATTCACTATTCACCTTTAATTTTGTAGAGTCTTATGGCATTAGCAGTGCGCGTAGTGGCTCCCGACAAGACGGTTTGGGATGCTGAAGCGGAAGAGGTGGTACTTCCAAGTACTACTGGTCAATTAGGTATTTTGAGTGGTCATGCGCCCCTGCTTACGGCACTGGATATCGGTGTTTTGCGGGTCCGGGCTGATAAAAGCTGGGTTGCGATCGCGCTTATGGGCGGGTTTGCAGAAGTAGAAGACAATGAAGTCACCGTTTTGGTCAATGGGGCTGAACGGGGCGATAGCATTGACATTGAAACGGCCCAAAAGGAGTACACATCTGCAAAATCGGATGCTGAGAAGGTGTCATCAGATGACAAGCAAGCTGTAATCAAGGCTAATAAGTCTCTTAAAAGAGCCCGTGCTCGTGTTCAGGCAGCTGGTGGTAGCATCTAGCTCCAATAAATATCCCTCAAATTCCAATAAGTCAAAAGCCTCTGTTAATCATGATTAACAGAGGCTTTTGACTTATTCAAACAATTATGTACACATCCCGTCAGCAAACAGGATACCGAGACATGCTGATCTGACGTCTAAGCAAAAGCCCATCTGCTTAAAAGCAGATGGGCTTTTGAATCAGCTAAAACAAACTCAAATCATGAACTACCGGTAAAAGCAACACTGGGAAATTTCTCAGCTGCCTTTTGCATAGACTGAGTCTTTCCCCCTTCTTGCCAATAGTTAATAATTTCAGTGGCCTGGTTTAGGAGTTCAATACGTTCTTCTTCGACAATCCACGTCTTGGATTCAAGTTCTGTCTTCATCTGATCCCACGCATCATTGCGAGGCCAGAAAAAGTAGGAGGTCAGCGGACTCGATCCCTTGCCCACTACTTGATCCACTGCGAGAGCCACATCTTTGTCGAGCCAGAGAACCTTTAAGATAAATCGAGACAATGCAAACCTCCGCTGTGCGCCTCTTGGCTTCAAAACTACACGGTCTAGCTTGTAAAACTATACGGTCTATAATTTTAGCGCATTAGATACATTCAGCACATCAAAATTCGTCTCTCTACTTTAGATATGTCCACACCCATTGCCTTTGCTATTTTTGATATCGACGGTGTTGTCCGCGATGTCAGTGGTTCCTACCGTCGAGCCATTGCAGATACAGTGGAGCACTTTACCCAAGGACACTATCGCCCCACCCCTACTGACATTGACCAGCTCAAAAGTGAGGGTATTTGGAACAACGATTGGCAAGCGTCTCAAGAACTGATCCAGCGTCACGGCAAGACATCAGGGAAGTCATACATCACTGACTACGATACCATTGTCACTTTCTTCCAAGAACGCTATCGAGGCGTTGGTGATGACCCAGATCAGTGGACCGGCTACATTACCCAAGAACCTGTTTTGATGAGGGAGCAATATTTAGACACCCTGGCCCAGGCAGGGGTACCGACAGCATTTTTTAGCGGAGCTACCCGGGGGTCGGCTAACTATATCTTGAAGCAACGGATTGGACTCGCCAACCCCATTTTGACCGCTATGGCCGATGCCCCGAGTAAACCCGATCCCACCGGACTTTATATGACCCTTAAACGGCTAAAAGCAAGTGGCTCGTTGGGTTTACCAGTTTTATATGTGGGAGATACGGTGGCGGATATGGCAACAATCAAAGCAGCCCGGACTGAGTTTCCCCAACGGTTATGGCTAGGAGTGGGGGTATTACCACCCCATGTACAAACCGATCCAAACTATCAAGCCCGCTACAGTAAGACCCTGGACAACGCCGGAGCCGATTTGGTCATCTCCCATGTTGAACAGTTAACGGCTGAGACCATCCAAACCCTCATTCAGACTAAAACCAATTAATCAACTTCAGGAACCAGTCCCTCTAACGGCACAGTCAGTAACATTAGCTACCCTTTGAATGGTAGGTTAGGCGACAGTCATTCTCCGTCGCCTAACAAAGCCTCAGTATCTATTGCCCCATGAGCCTCTTGCCATTTCTACTCGCGCTGTCGTCCCTTGCTCCGGTTTCCCTAATCGTGCCTGCAAGAACCCCGCACCAGTCAGACAGCTTTGAGTTAGAGGCTCAACAGTCTCGCAGCAATTTTTCTAATGTTGACTTAACGGCCCAAGCTACAGGGGAAGTTATTCCCTATATTCAGGAAGTACGGCCTTTGCCGGGGGAGTTGGACAATATCCCCGT
>JBCCJR010000201.1:0-9088 GCA_039045805.1 Cyanobacteria bacterium P01_C01_bin.118 | reverse complement strand
CCTTCGTGATATTGCTCTAGCAGATCTTTGTTGATGCAGGGTCGGGAAAAGATGCCGCGACCTTGGACACCATCCAGGTGGGATTTGGTGGTGAGCTTGACCAGGTTTTTGTAGCCCTGGGTGTTTTTGGCGAGGATGACCTGGTGATAGCGGGGGCGTTTTTCTTGCTTGGTTATGTCCCCATTGATCAGGTACATCTCGTTGCCGATGATGGGCTTGATGCCGACCTTGTTACAGGTTTTGATCAGTTCGACGGCCCCATACATAACACCGTGATCGGTGAGGGCAATGGCGGGCATACCCATCTCGACTGCTTTTTCGGCCAGCGGCGTGAGCTGGCTGGCTCCGTCGAGCAAGCTGTAATCGCTGTGGATATGGAGACCTACAAAGGACATAAACCGCGCCCGCCTTTAGTACAAGTATACTCTGTAAAGCTGGTGGTTGATAGCTTTGGGTCACCACTAGCTGTAGAGTCTGGATTATAAGGTTAGCCGATTTATAGCGCTACATCTAGTTAATTTAACGATAGATTTCTGAGCTGGTTTTAGGGGGAAGATTTCTCAGTCTGCCCATCAGATGTCGGAATTTCTAGTAGGACATCACAATTTTTTGCTGCTGCTTCAAGCTTTACATCCAGGGTAGCGAGCAGCAGTTTTTGCCTAACTGCTAGCTCCAGGTAAGCAGCATCATAAAAACCATGCACCAGCTAATGGCCACTGAGCAATCTAGGACAAATTGCATTTAATAACGCCGCCCAATTTCTCTAGCTTCATGCACAGATAATCCACCTAGGGCAAAGTGCTGCCCAATTTCCTTTAGACGTTGCCAAATAACTTGCAGATTAGACTTGAAAGCAGCCGTTGGGATTGGTACAGGATTACCATCATGCCCTTGCCGCTGGGCATTAGATTTTAGTTGCTGCTGTAAGTTATCAAGGATGGTCTCCTCAGATTGGGGTGCAAGGGCGACGGGCACGCCGATTGAACTGGCTTTGGTCCAATAGGTGAGGAAATAGACTCAAGTAATTCGTCCGAATAAACTCCAGAAATTGGGTCTCCCCAGGAAACGGAAAGTAATCCATCGCCAGCAGCAAGGTTAACAGCTCACTCTCACTGAACTTGGGTTGAGGCCCTGGTGACATAGGCTTGAGCTGATGACCATAGGCTTGATACCAATTATCTACCAGCACAAAGATAATCGTCAGCAGGGTGGGGGCGTCTATCATAGTCATGAGGAGACCTCAAGCTTTGGTGTGGTTACCAGATATCTTGATGTCTCCTCGTCTTTTTGGCGATTTTCTAACTCACATAATCCGTTTATTTTGCATTGGGATGCCCCAATCGGATTGCTTGTAACAGTGCATTACGCTCCTCACTATTGCGCTAATGCACCCTACGTGTTGATCGACTTAAATAAAGTTGTACGTCTCATTTTTAGGAGAAATCATTTTTTAGTTGATTCTCAAATGATTCGAACATCTTCTCGAATGGTTTACGTCCGTTTCTACGTGGATTGCGCAAGTTCTTATAAAGCGGGTCAAATAGAGGTTCGCCAGGTTTTTAGCCGCATCTTATTTTTTTTAGGCGTTAGCCTGATTTTTTAGTAGCTGACGTCCGTTTCTACGTGGATTGCACAAGTTCTTATAAAGCGGGTCAAATAGAGGTCCGTTAGATTTTTAGCTACATCTTATTTTTTTTAGGCGTTATCCTATTTTTTTAGTAGATGAGCTATAGTTAAGCTGAGTTCTTAGTCAGTCTGACTATGGTTGTCCATATCTTGGCCTGAAGTGTGAGTTCGAAGATCAATCAACTTCTGATATAGAAATGACTCAAGGCGGAATACCATCTAGCCCTGAACAGATGCAGCGTTATTTCAAGGCTGCTCAAGTGTTTACACCCAGTTCACCAGTTGATAGTCAAGAACTATTTGCTGGCAGACCGGAGCAAATAACGCAGGTACTTAATGCGGTTGCCCAAAAAGGACAGCATGTAATTTTGTATGGTGAGCGAGGAGTAGGGAAAACTTCTCTAGCCAATTACATCTTGCAGATTATAGAAAAAATGGTGGTTGGGGAATTAACCTCTGCAATTATTAACTGTGACGGTGTAGACCAGTTTTTCACGATCTGGCAAAAGGTATTTCGAGAACTGGGAAATATATCAAACCAGCCCAGCTCAGAAGCTGAATTATTACCAGAAGATGTAACACCTGAACACATCCGCTACATTCTCCAACAGCAATCTAATCGGAGCATTATTGTAATTGATGAGTTAGATCGAGTAAGTGCTCATTCCGAGAATAGTGAATATAATTTCGTCGCATCCGCTGGTAGCGCAACAGAACTTCTTGCCGACACCATCAAAACTCTATCTGATCATTCAATTGAGACCACGATTATTCTTGTAGGTGTGGCAGATTCTGTTGATGAATTAATTAATGAACATGCCTCAATTGAGAGATCGCTAGTTCAAGTTCAGATGCCTAGAATGTCCCCGAGTGAGCTGTATGAACTACTGGACAAAAGATTAAAGCTCCTAGAAATGGACATCCAGAGTGAATTTAAGGAGCAAATAGCATTTTTGTCTCAAGGTTTGCCAAGCTACACGCACCTCCTTGCATTACATGCATCCCAACATGCAATTATGCGAAATTCTAAAAACATCGAACAAAACGATTTGGGCTATGCGATCAGCCAAGCAATTCAAAAAGCATTTCAAAGTATCGTCAATTCTTATTATCAAGCAACCTCTAGCTCCAGAGAGACTATATATGCTGAAGTCTTATTAGCATGCGCACTCACTTCAAAAGATAACCTAGGTTATTTTGCAGCTCGAGATGTTGAAAAACCTATGTCAGCAATTATGAAGAGGCCATACAAAACGACTGGATTCTCGCGCAATCTAAAAGACTTTTGTGATGACAAAAGAGGCGCTGTTCTACAAAAAAGAGGCCGCAGGTTTGGTTTTGTCAATCCTATGATGCAACCATATGTAATTATGCATGGATTAGCAAATGAACTGATAGATTTTAAAATGCTTAAGGAATCTTCTCGTGCCCTTGAGTCTTAACTTCTTCATTTCAAGTCAAACGGGTCAAACAGTTTCACCCCAGTTTTTGCAAAGTCTGCCGTATTACGGGTGACCACCGTCAAACTATGTTCCAAAGCGGTTGCAGCAATCATGGCATCGTAATCTGGCATAGGATCTGGTACATGAAGTGACGCACACCGCTGCGCAACACTGGCAGTAATCGGAATAATGCGCTCAGCGTAGGCAGCCAACACATGGTCATTGAGCCACTGCCGCAGAATCTTGCCTTGAGCCTGATCTCGCCGCTCCATCAGCAATACACCGCGCTCTAACTCAAAAACTGTTATTACCGAGATAAATGTCTTTCCACTGGGTGTCGCCTTAGCCCATTTTTCTACCTGAGGATTAACATGAGCAGAACCTACTTTGCGTAACTCAGAAACCACATTGGTATCCAATAAAAACATCAGTTTTCTCATCCTTCAGCAGGCTCAATTCTGACCATCAGGCCAGATCCACATCTCGTAGAGCCACACCGGTCAGACGAGTCGGATTGAACTCAATGTCAGCAGCTTCTGGCATCGCCAATAGGTCAGCGACGCTTTCAGTTTTCCCAATCAGTTTGTAGTAGTCATCGATGGATAACAGCACATGGGCTGGAGTGCCTCGATCTGTAATGAATACCGGCTCATGCTCGGCAGCACGTTTGGCTTTACCGACATCCTGGTTAAACTCGCGACTCGAAATATTGTACATAGCGATCTCCAAAATGTAGCAACGTAACTACATTGTAGAGTGCTTAACTAAGATGCGCTATCTATTTCCCATGTTCGCTCTGCTGCTGAATCAGTTTCGCCACCAGGCCCGTCCACCCCGTCTGATGACTAGCTCCAATCCCTGCGCCATTATCCCCATGGAAATATTCATGGAAGAGAATATAGTCTTTCCAATGGGGATCTTGCTGAAACGGAGATGAACCACCGCCATATACAGGACGATTACCTTGTTCATCTGGCAAAAAAATAAGGTTCAGCCTTTGAGAAATGTCCGCTGCTACTTCCCATAGATTCATCCAGTGACCTGAGCCCGTAGGACATTCAATTTTGAAGTCATCTCCCAGGTAATGATGAAACTTCTGCAGCGACTCGATGAGCAAATAGTTTACTGGGAACCAGATGGGACCACGCCAATTGGAATTGCCGCCAAATAAGCCACTGCTAGATTCTGCTGGTTCATAGTTCACACGAAACTCTTCACCATTAGCATGGAAAGAGTAAGGATTCTCAGCGTGGTAACGCGATAACGCCCGAATACCATAGGGACTGAGAAATTCGTTTTCATCTAGCAGCTTGGTAAGGATGCAACGCAGTTTGTCGGTGGGTTCCACCTCCCCTAAAGTTGCATAGCAAAGGGCCAACATGCGGCGAGCACCCACACCTTCCGTTTCCATACAGGCCACATTCTTTTTTAGATCGGTACGATTTTCGATAAACCACTCCAGCCGTTCTTTAAAGCCAGGTACTTGCTCTAATAAATCGGGTTCCAGAGTCATCACAGCAAAGAGCGGAATTAGACCCACCATAGAGCGAACTTTGAGCCGCTGACGGTCGCCGTTGGGAAACTGCAGCACATCGTAGAAAAAACCATCCTCGGCATCCCAAAGTTGAGCTCGCTCCTGGCCGATGTGGTTCATGGCATCGGCAATGTAGAGAAAATGCTCAAAGAACTTGGTGGCCATGTCCTCATAGACCGGGTTTTCCTTGGCCAGCTCCAGGGCAATGGTGAGCATATTCAGACAGTACATGGCCATCCAGCTAGTGCCGTCGGACTGTTCTAAATGACCACCAGTAGGTAGAGCAGAACTGCGATCAAAAACGCCGATATTATCCAGCCCAAGGAATCCACCTTCAAAAACGTTGCTGCCTTCAGCGTCTTTGCGGTTTACCCACCAGGTGAAGTTAAGCAGAAGTTTTTGGAAAACTCGTTCTAGAAAGGTGCGATCGCACCTCCCAGTCACCTTCTCCTCAATTTTATAAACCCGCCACGTTGCCCAGGCATGCACAGGCGGATTCACATCCCCAAACGCCCACTCATAGGCCGGAATCTGACCATTGGGGTGCATGTACCACTCCCGCGTCATGATATCCAACTGATATTTGGCAAACTCGGGGTCCACCATAGCAATGGGAATACAGTGAAACGCCAAATCCCAGGCTGCAAACCAGGGATACTCCCACTTGTCGGGCATCGAGATAATGTCCTCAGCATCCAGGTGAGTCCATTGGTTGTTACGCTGACGACTGGCTGGTGGTGTCGGCGTTGTCGGATCGCCCTTGAGCCAGCGGTTCACATCAAAGCCAAAGTATTGTTTGCTCCATAACAGACCAGCAAATGCTTGACGCTGAACCAGTCTCTCTTCATCACCCATCGGAAAAGGAGAGACTTTTTGATAAAAATTGTCCGCCTCCTGTTGTCGAGCAGTCAGGGTGGTTGCAAAGGACTCTCCAAAGGGGCTGTCAAGCTGGGGATGATTGCTCAATCGTAGACAAATGACCTGACTCTCTCCAGGTGCAACCTCCAATGTGTAACGGGCTGCAGCTTTAGTGCCCGTCATACCAGGATTAATCGCATCTGTTTCACCCTGAATCACATAGCGATGGAAGGCATCTTTGACATAGGGAATGGAATTGGCAGCACCAAAAACAGCCTGATAGTTAGTCTCATTCTCAGTAAACAACATGGCCATATCCTGGGCCATTCCCTGGCTATGGCAGTAGAGCCAGCGTTTACTCAGGTCAGGGTGAGAAGCTTCTACAGCACTAAAGCCGGGCTGCATATCGGCCAATTTAAGCAACGGTTTTTGAGCATCTTCTTCCCAACTCCAGGTATTGCGCAACCACAGTGTCGGCAAAACATCCAAGGTTTTAGCCTCAGGCCCACGGTTGGCAACCGTAATTTGGATGAGAATATCTTCGGGGGTGGCCTTGGCGTATTCGATAAACACATCGAAGTAACGATTGTCGTCGAATACGCCTGTGTCCAGGAGTTCGTATTCCAGGGCGTTGCGATCGCGCCGCTGATTCTCCTCCTCCAGATCACCATAGGGATACGCCGCCTGAGGATACTTGTAGAGGGCCTTCATGTAAGAATGCGTCGGCGTACTATCCAGATAAAAATAATATTCTTTTACATCTTCACCATGGTTTCCTTGATTTCCCGTTAGACCAAACAATCTCTCCTTAAGCACCGGGTCTTCCCCATTCCAAAGCGCCAGAGCAAAACACAGCCGTTGTTTCTCATCGGAAATACCCAACAAACCATCTTCACCCCAGCGATAAGCTCGCTTATGAGATTGGTCATGGGAGAAATAATCCCAGGCTTCTCCTGTAGCACTGTAATCTTCGCGAACAGTTCCCCACTGGCGCTCGCTGAGGTAGGGTCCCCAGATTTTCCAGGCATTGTCTTGTAGGCGATTGTGTTCTGCAGTCATGGTGGGTTTTACAAGCAATAATCAATGATGCAGAAAAGATCTGACTCATGCCTGTCTTTGTAAAAACGCCAGACATATGAGTAATCCATAACCACCATTTCTCCCTTCCAGCGAAGATTTGCCCAAAACGTACTACTTATGTGTAGCCGAGGCCTACACAGGCTAGTAGCATCCATGTCAACACATACAAAGTTGAAATGATAGGTCACCAGGCTGATAGCAACTTGAACTCATCCTTAGGGAATGATTAGAAGCTCATTATTGATACATCAAGTAGGAGTCGTTAGGGTTTCAAAATTTATTGTTTTGTCACAAATAAGACACTCCTGCTGCTGCAGCTCTTTTCTTTCAGGGCTTTTAGTCACTTTAGGCATTTCTTGAAACTACAGATTCAAGTCAATAGCAACTAAATTCTTTGGATTTCATACGAATTCCCCAGCATAAAAATGTATCTCTCAACACATTAATAGTCAGCGAAAGTTGATGTTGAGCAGTTGGATGCATTTGTCTGGTCTCACAGGATCGGTCAGCTTAAGGTCTTCTGAGAATCAGCTATTCAAAGTCACACACGTAATAAGGAGTGCATATTTATGATTACCTATACAAATCTGACTACTCGTACTGTTCCTACCAAAAACTCTCGCCCAGAACACAAGCCCCAACTTGTTGCTACTTGGCAACGTGTAAACGGCAAACTAGTCTGCCGCTGGGTGCCCGTTCGTTCATTTTTGGAACAATAGCCCAGCAGGGTCACTTACCAACCAGTGGCCCTGTTGTTCTCTTGCCTGACATGTCAACTAGATGCACTATCACGTCATGTACATGACGCATCATCGCAACAGTAAAACACCGGTAATGGATGCTGATGTAAGAAATATCAGTCGCAAAAACCGATTTCCTTGCTGAATTCCTAAGCTGGCTCCACAATAGCTACCCAACAGAGCTCCTCCCACCAGTCCCGGTGCCAGAGACCATACTGTATGCCCCAGAAATATATGGGAGCCAGCCCCAATCATATTCCAAAAAATGCCGTTAGCCGATAAGGTCATGGCCGTCGCATGGAGCTGATCGTACCGAAAAAATTGCAAGTATAAATAAGTGGTGAAAATACCTGCTCCCGCACTAACCCAACCGCTATAAAACGCCATAGGGGCCAGCATACAGGAGGCTAGAAGCCACAGCTTAAGTCTCATGGGGCGGGGCTGATGGTTGAGATGATGGCCTTTGCGTAGCAGTGCGATCGCAACCATCACCAGGATCACAACACCCAATATAGGTCGCATGATCTCCCCAGAGAGACGCCCAGCAAATCGAGTGCCAAAGATCACAAAAGGGACTCCGGTTAACCCCGTCCACCAGAATAATCGCCAATCAATCAGTCTTGCTTTGGTATAGCGATAGCCACTGCCGAGACCGATAAACCCAACGGCTAACTTATGACATGCTAATGCGTTGACAAAAGGTAAACCCAGCAACAGCAGTATGGGCAGCAAGATTAGTCCGGCACCACCTCCAGCCAAACTAGAGAAAAAACAAGCGATAAATGACGCTAAAAAGCTAGCAATAATAAATCCAGGGCTGATATCGGGAATTGTCTCCATCGGCCCTAGTCCTCGCTACTGATGCTCCGCAGCCGCTGTTTTTTTGGCACTATGGCAGCCGGATTAGGGAGAAACTGACACGGGCGCTGAATCGCCTCGTAGAGGATATTTTCGTATACTTCGGCTTCGACTAAGTAAGCTCCAAAACGCTCCAGGTGGGGGTTTGACATTTGGGCATCAAATAGGAGAAAGTTTTGCGATCGCAACCAGTCCACCAGTTTGACCATCGCTACCTTAGACCCATCAGGAATGCTAAAAAACATGGACTCCCCAATAAAGGCCCCACCCAGCACAATCCCTAAAATTCCCCCTGCCAGCTGATCACCTTGCCAAGCCTCAAAACTGTGGGCATGCCCTGCCCGATGTAACATCCGATAAATCGCCTTTAGCTCATCCGAAATCCATGTGGTCTCACGGGCCGCACATCCCTCTACCACACCATCAAAATCTCGATTAAACGCAATCTCAAACCGATTTTGATTGAGCACTCGCCTAAGGGACTTAGGATATCGAAACCGCTTATCCAATGGGATCAGAGCTCGTTTGCGACTAGAATACCAATTCAGCGTTTGGTCATCGCCATCTGCCATCAAAAAATAGCCACGGGCATAGCACTGCAAAATGTGGGGAATCGAGTAAGCCATAGAAGCTGTGCCGGAGGGGATATCAACTCACCCATTACATTGTTCAAACCCTTCTCCTACCGTAGCCTAAAAAAACTTACCCTAAAAGAACCCGGAACCGCAAAGCGTAGCTGCCCATTCGCCATGACCGAACCGATTCAGTCCGTCACATTACCGCCATCGACCAATCCTCAACAGGAGGGTGAATGGCTCCAAGCATCGCTTTTACAGTGGTTAGATACCGAATTTTTACCCGAAGCGGTCAATCAAGACATTGCCCAGCGGGCCTCCCAAGTCTTTGTCCGGCAGCGGATGGAAGGAGAAAATGAACTTATTCCCCTGGTT
>JBCCJR010000200.1:0-9102 GCA_039045805.1 Cyanobacteria bacterium P01_C01_bin.118 | reverse complement strand
ATTTAAATCAATTTTTGACGAAGCGTGAAGCTCTGCGAATTGATGCTGCTCAGAGACAGACGCCTTGGGAGCTATTAACTCCTGTAGAGAAGCCTAAGGCATCATCGGCCAGTGCAAAACGAAATCTGTTACTGGGTACTGTTTTGGGGATGTTGTTGGGGGCCGGAGTTGCGATCGCATGGGATCGGATCAAAGGCAAAATCAACACCGTTAAGGAATTAAAAGACATCACACAGCTACCCCTCTTAGCTACCATTCCCCATAATCGGCTCCTGGAAAGTGGCCAGAGTCTAGCCTTTGCCATGGCTAAGTTAGGGGAGTTAGGGGTTAATATGGAGTTCCCCATGAATACCGGTCCGACCAGGTCTACACCCTTTTTAGAAGCCTTCAAACGACTATCTACCAATTTGCGTTTGAATAATCCCGATACCCATCTCCAGGCTTTGACAATTAGTTCTGCAACGCCTAATTCAGGAAAAAGTACGATCAGCTTTCACCTGGCCCATACCCATGCATTCATGGGCAAAAAAACACTATTGGTGGACATGGATCTAAGACGCCCCACACTCCATAAGTTTTGTAATCATCATAACGATAAAGGTCTGTCAAACTACATAACCGGTGAATTTACATTGGACGATGCCATTGTTGATCTTGCTATGAATGAGAATCTCTATATGATTCCGTCTGGCACCATCCCACCGGATCCTGCGCAGATCTTATCGTCTAAGCGGATGGAAGAGTTCTTCCAACAGATTTACGAAGAATTTGATATGGTGATCTTTGACACACCACCTTTACTAGGGTTTACAGATGCATTTATCGTTGCTGGGTACACTCAAGGTCTACTGTTAACCGTACGTTTGGGCGAGACCAAATTCTCCCATTTAGACTCCGCTATGGATGAGCTTGCCATTGCGAAGGTACCGGTTGTTGGCATGGTAGCCAATGATCTTAAACAAGAAAGTGAAGGTTCCTACAGCTATTATCAGTACTACCAGCAAACGTCGGAACCGATCAACGAAGAGTTGAACTACTGGAATGGCACTGACGACTATGAGGATACGTCTTCATGGCAGGAAAATTTATTAAAACCGATCAATAATCTATTGAACAGAAAATAATAGGGAATTCTCACCGATAACATCCGATGGTGTCAGCTATCTGAATGGCGGTTTTCCCACATAGCTCTAACAAGACGGATCTCATTGTAATCAAAGGTTTCGCCTAGTTCTTCGCGGATGGTTCGCAGGGAGTGGGAGCCTACTTTTTCGATGGCTTCAAAAATTGGGACCTGGCGCTCTGGGGAGACGAGCTGATTGAGATCTACTTGGCGGTCGGAGGCCATTAGTTTCTCCATGTGTTCGATGATGGTGCCTAGCCGTAGTCCGCGCTCAATGGCGATTTCTGATAAGGATAACCCCTGTTGATGCAGGGTATGGGTGCTAATTTGGGTGGCGGTTAGGGCATCGGCTGTGGCAGTTGCAGCGGTGCTGGCTGTTCCTGTATTGGGAGTGAGATTGTGGGCCTGACAAAATTGTTGGATTTCTTGGGTAAACACCTGGCCATACTGCTCTAGCTTGCGTTTACCCACCCCAGAAATGGCCGCAAACGCATTGCTCGTAATTGGTCGCTGACGGGCCATTTGCCGCAAACTAGCGTCGGCAAATACTACATAGGGTGGCACTGACTGTTCATCAGCTAACCGTTTACGCAGGGTGCGTAGCTGTCCTAGTAACAGGGTTTCATCGCCACTGAGCTGGATGTCCTCTGGTTTGGTACTGACCTTAGTGGTCTCAGCCCGCTTAAAGACATGGATATTGACGGGAATTTGTTTTTTTAATACCTGCCAGCTGCCGTCATTGAGCTTAAGTACAGAATAGCCATCGGTGGTTTCGGCTAAAAGCTCCTGGTGCAGTAGCGAACGACATAGCTGTCGCCATTCGTCCACGCTGTGGTCCTGGCCAATGCCATAGGTGGATAATTGATCATGGCCCAGCCCAAGAATCTTTTTCTTTTTTGCCCCCCGTAACACATCAATAATGTAGTTCATGCCAAATCGTTCTTGACAGCGAGCTACGCAGGACAAAAACTTTTGGGCTTCAATGGTCCAGTCTTCTACGGGAACGGGGTTGAGACAGTTGTCGCAATTTTTGCAATCCCCTGGAAAACTCTCGCCAAAGTAGCTTAACTGGATCTTGCGGCGACAGATGGCGCTCTCTGCATAGTTGATCACATGGCGCAGCTGCTGCCGGCCGATGCGCTGTTCCTGCTCATCGGGTTTTTGACTAATTAGATAGTCCACGGTGGCCACATCGCCATAGCCAAAAAATACGGTGCAGGTGGCCGGATCGCCGTCCCGCCCGGCTCGACCTGACTCCTGGTAATAGCTTTCGATGGTGCGGGGCAAATCGTAGTGAATGACAAACCGTACATCGGGTTTGTTGATGCCCATGCCAAAGGCGATGGTGGCGACAATGATGCGCACATTGTCGCGGATAAACTGTTCTTGGTTTTCCTGACGTTCTTGGGCACTGAGGCCAGCGTGGTAGGGCAGGGCAGAAATACCATCCTGTTTGAGACGAAAGGAGATTTCATTCACCCGTTTGCGGCTAAGACAGTAGATGATGCCAGCGCCAGGCTGCTGATTGATCAGCTTAAGTAAATCATCGTAGGTCTGTTTTGTTTTGGGTTTAACTTCGTAGTACAGATTTTGTCGGTTAAAGCCGGAGACAAAAATTTCAGGGTCCTTGAGTCTAAGCTGCTGACAAATATCTTGACGCACCCGTTCGGTAGCGGTGGCGGTTAGGGCCATCACCGGGATTTGGGGAAACTGTTGTTTTAGCTGAAACAGCTGACGATATTCAGGACGAAAGTCATGCCCCCATTCAGACACACAGTGGGCTTCGTCGATGGCAAAACCACTGATACCGATGGTTTGCTGTAGCTTTTCTAACAACGGCCAAAAGTTTGGATTCATTAACCGCTCAGGGGCTAGATAAAGTAGCCTAATATCCCCCTGGAGTAATGCTTTTTCTCGACGGCGGGTTTCGTCTAGCCCCAGACTACTGTTAAGAAATGTAGCGGCAATACCATTGTCTTTGAGACTGCGCACCTGGTCCTGCATCAAGGCAATTAGGGGGGAGACGACGATGGTGACGCCTAATCGCAGTAGCGCTGGTAGCTGATAACACAGTGACTTACCGCCGCCTGTGGGCATAATGACCAACACATCTTGATTCTTCAGCGATTGTTCAATGATGGCTCGCTGGTAATGGCGAAATTCGTCATAGCCAAAAAAGTGCTTGAGAGCAGTTTCTAAAGATGAAAACGATGCCATGGTGGGTGCACTAGCCATAGATGCATAGAAATCGGATTTTATTTTAGTCCTCAAAGTGTAATGGCTACGGTTGTAGAACCACCTAAGGTTACAAACTGTTTTGTAAAAGAATGTAAACATTTTGCCGTCATGACGCCTTGATGGCTTGACGGCATCGGGCAGAGCTATTATGGTATCTCCATGGACAGCTGTTCCTTGTGCAGATATACGTTCGGTGCATGGGCGGGGTCCAGTAGGGGTAAGGTCCCGTAGGTTATTTCTATTTATTAAGGTTGATATGCAAGGCAAGCAAAAGGTCACGCTTTATATGCCCGATGACCTGCATCGCCAGCTTAAAATTCGTGCTGCAGTAGACGGAGAACCGATGTCTACACTGGCCGAGCGGGCAATAGGTTTTTATCTAAATCACTCTGATGTTGTTGAAGGGGTGCAGGGTATGGCTCATTTGGTGTACGAATGTCCCGCCTGTACGACGTCTGTGGTGGTGAAGGATGGAGATTTGATGGCGGTAGAGTCTCACGCTGACTTGCATGTGGAGTCATTGAGTGAAGTCCCTGATGTCGTTCCTAGTTCTGTGCGCTCTGATGAAGGCGAGTTGGTTCCTTGTTAGGCGGAGCTGCGGCTCTAGGAAATTGGGTGGTCTGGTTACACGGTCGGCGTTGAGAGGATAAAAACGATGAAAGAAGAGCTACAGGTCCTAATTAAGGCTCAATATCCTCTGATTTATATGCTCACTTTTGAGGAAGAGAGAGCAGAGCGAACAATTGCGACGATTACAAAGCAGTATCACCAGCGTCGTTTATTTACATGGACGGTTACCCACGGTGTGGTGGAGTATGGTCAGAGCCGTGGTTCACAGAACAGCAATACGGTTTCTCCTGAAGCTGCGATTGATTGGGCTATTCGTCAGAAAGATCCTGGCATCTATGTGTTTAAGGATTTGCATCCATTTATGGATTCACCGGCGGTAACGCGCTGTTTGCGGGATGCGATCGCAAGTTTTAAGGGTACTAATAAAACCATTATTTTGATGTCACCGGTGCAGGAGATACCGGTGGAGTTAGAAAAAGAAGTGGTGGTATTGGATTTCTCTATGCCCACCATGGGGGAACTCAATCAGGTGCTTACCGCAGAGCTTAGCAAATCCCACGGTACAAGCATTACAACCGATGTTCGTGAAAAGCTTTTGAAAGCATCCTTGGGACTGACCGAGGACGAAGCGGAAAAAGTCTTTCGCAAGGCCCGCGTTGTTGCTGGCAAGCTAACCGAATCTGAGGTGGACATTGTTCTCTCAGAGAAAAAGCAGTTAATCCGTCGCAACGGCATTCTTGAATATATTGAAGAGGATGAAACCCTTGATTCTGTCGGTGGCTTAGAGGAATTAAAACACTGGCTCAGACAGCGCTCTAATGCATTTAGTGAGCGGGCTAGGGAATATGGGCTGCCCCAGCCTAAGGGGATGTTGATTTTGGGGGTGCCGGGATGCGGCAAGTCCCTGATTGCCAAGACTACCGCGAGACTGTGGGGGCTGCCCCTGCTGCGGTTAGATATGGGCCGGGTGTACGATGGCTCTATGGTGGGTCGGTCTGAGGCCAATCTGCGCGGAGCGTTGCGGACGGCTGAATCTATCTCTCCTGCTATTTTGTTTATCGACGAGATCGATAAGGCTTTTGCCGGTGGTGCGGGCTCGGCGGATTCTGACGGCGGGACTTCAAGTCGTATTTTTGGTAGCTTTTTAACCTGGATGCAGGAGAAAAACTCACCGGTATTTGTTATGGCTACGGCCAACCGTGTAGAGAGGCTACCAAGCGAATTTTTACGTAAGGGTCGGTTTGACGAAATCTTCTTTGTGGATCTTCCCAACGAAGAAGAGCGTAAGGAAATATTTAAGATTCACCTGAGTAAGCGGCGACGTGACATTGAACGCTTCGATTTTGAGCAGCTTACCAAGGTATGTGAAGGTTTCTCGGGGGCAGAGATTGAACAGGGTTTGATTTCTGCAATGTATGAAGCGTTTGCCCAGGGCCGTGAGTTTAATCAACTCGACATTATTGCGGCGATTCGGGCGACATTACCGTTATCTAAGACGATGAGCGAACAGGTAACGGCGCTTCGCGATTGGGCACGGCAGCGTGCTCGCCCCGCAGCTTCATCCGTCGCTGAATATCAGCGGATGGAGTTTTAACAGACTTTTGTTGGGGACTTTCCCCGACAAAGGGCTAACCCCAAGGGTTAGCAGTTTCTAGACAATGGCTTAGCAAATTCATATCGGTTGATTTGTTAATCTATTGGCTTTGCGTTTCTATTAATCTCTCATTTTCCTACTGGAGGAAACACCAATGTCTCACTTTAGTACTTTGCGCACTAAGATCACTGAAGCTGAAATTCTTACCTCTTCCCTAAAGGACCTTGGCATCTCGGTTAAAACTGAGGCTGATGTTCGTGGCTACAATGGCCAGCGTGTACGTGCTGACATCGTAGCTGTTTTAGAAGGTGAGTATGATCTAGGCTGGTCTCGTAATGCTGACGGCTCTTTTGATCTAATTGCTGATCTTTGGGGTGTTGCTAAGAAGCACAACCAGACTGAGCTAATTAACTCCATTAACCAAAAGTATGCGGTTAACAAAACTCTTGCTGAGGTTAAGCGCCCTGGTTTGCAGAACGCCAATGTGAAGCTTGTCCTTCAGTAGCGCAAGCTACTGCTTCCTATACGCGTTCCCGCGCAGTGTTCAGGCTGGCTCATCACGAGCCAGCTTTTTTGTTGTTGGCGGCTAACGACCGAGCAGTGGGCCTAATGGCCAGGCAGTAGGACAGGGCCTAAAGGCCGGGCAGTAGGGAATAGGGTCTACGGTGAGATTGTTTTTTAGTAAATAACAGTTCTAATGTCGAACCCCTATTGCCTAGCGTAGCGAATTGCCCCGCTCGCAACGCGAGCGCATTGCTATATGATTTGAGTAGATTGCAAAAAGGTTATGAAAACGACTGTCTCCACTGATGTTTTGCCCCTCTTTCAGGCATTTGCAGAGTCTTACCGGATGCAAGTGATTGAGCTGCTACGAGATCGCGAACTCTGTGCCTGTGATATTGCCAATCACCTTGGAATTAGTGCATCTAAGCTCTCATTTCATCTAAAAATTTTGCGGGAAGCAGGACTGATCCAGGGGCGTCAAGAAGGCCGTTGGATTTACTATCGACTAAACTTGCCGCAGTTTGTTGTTTTAGAACAGTATTTATCTGAATTTCGGCGAATGAGTCCGATTTTGCCAGCGCGTAGTTGTCCGGACTAATCGCTACTCGAACTGTAGCACGGTGACTTGGCTGTCCAGTTGCTCTGAATATTGCTGAGCCGTATCTTCAATTTTTTGCAGCTGGCCCATAGCTAAACCACATGGGAAGCCATACTTAGCCTTAACTCGGTCGCTAGCAATTTGGAGAGATTCCCGGGAGCGTTGTAAGAAATCTGTTATTGAATAAGACTCACCCACCTGAAAATAGTCTTTCACAATGAGCGATGGAGAATAGCAGCTTTCCTGCTGTCCATTGGGCCATCGGATATGAAAACGAACTTCGGGCATAACATTTCTGAGGGGGGAGAAATAGGACTGGGGGTACCCTATACATAAACTACTATTTAGCAGGCTAGCTTCTCACATGGGTGCCACACTATCTAACCACTATAGGGCACCTGTTGTTGTTCATTGGAAACAGTTTCTGACTGTGCTGACAGGATAATGTCCTTAAGCTTTGGTTTGGATAACTGTACGGGTTTGAACCGTTGACGCAGTTTACTCGCTAACTCGGCTGAGACCGCATATATTAAATCGATTTTATTGGGATATGGATTGTTGGGAAGTGGCATGGCAGGCTTAAATGGCTTTTTAACTACATTTTTAACTACAGTGTTATCCTACTCAACTGCGGAACGTTGTCCTATCGTCAACATAGCGAACGTCCAGTCGGGACGTGTAAGCTATTTTACTGAGAACCGTAACTCTTCACGGTGTTTTCATCAACTATTATTGATTCGTTTTTGAACCGTCACGATGATTGAAGTGGAGTGGGAATGGGGGTATGGCTAAAACCATGGTAGAGATCCAGGTGCATGCGGGCAGAGTGTTGCCAGCTGTATTGGTCAATTATACTGTGACTGTTTTGAATTAGCGGTTGGGCGATATTGGGGTCGAGGAGAGAGACCATGGCGGCTGCGATCTCATCTCCATCCCCTGGTTCCACCAGTATGGCTGTTTGTTCTGACAAAAATTCTGTAAATGGTGGCTGGTGGGAGGTGATCACTGGTAGACCCGATGCGATCGCTTCTAGCACCACCAGACCCCATCCCTCCTGCACCGACGGAAACACAAACACATCCGCCAATCGATACAGAGCCGGTAATGCGGCATCGGGTATAACACCTGGTAATACCAGGCTATGGGCCAGATCATAGGCTTTCACTAGGGCCATAAAGTCCTGGCGGTAAGCCTGGTAGTCAAACAGGGTGGCCCCACCGGCGATTACTAGCTGGGCATCGGGCTGTTGCTGTTTTACCTGAGCAAATGCTTTGAGCAGGTTAATGGAGTTTTTGCGGGGTTCGATGCCGCCGACGGTGAGATAAATTGGCCCTGCTTGAATACCATAGGCATTTGCCAGGGCTGTTTCTGACCCATCGGGCTGGGGTGAAAATCGGCTGCTGACGCCATTGATCACTCGGTGAGCCTGGATGCCATAGTCTGTTTCCAGAGCCTGCTGCCAGATATGGCTAACGCATAGACAGCGGTCGGGCTGATATATGGATTTTTCCTGACAGTCTTGTAAATACGGACTTTGAAAGTCTTCGATATGGTGAACGGTGCGGACAAAGTGGGGAATACGCCCCTGTTGTTTAAGGATAGCCAGGGCGTTGGCGCTGAGGCAGTCCTGGGCGTGGTAAACGTCGTACTGTCGTGGATGGGTTTGAAAATAGGTGACGAATTCTGTGATGCGCTGTTGGATTAGCTGGTCAATATTGCGATCGCAGGGGGTGGCGGGGACGGCGCAGGTATTGAATGGGGTGGGACGATGAAATCCCTGGTTATCTTTGTCGAGGGCAAAAACGCAGGGATCATGACCAAGTTCAGCCAGAGCTTGAGCCAGTTCCAGGGTATGGATAACGCTACCGCGCGGTTTAGTGGCGTAGGTGAGCAGGGCGATGCGGAGGGACATGGGAGTTTTTCTCTGATGCTAGCAGGGGTAGCGCGGTTCTCTGCACTTAACGTGACAGGAACTCATGGGAGCAAAAAGAAGACCTCCAAACTTGGACGTTTGAAGGTCTGAATGATGTTTTAACACCTTGATGGAAAATTGAAGCTTGTGTTATTTGGTCTGATTATCCAAATGCTCTAGGCGAGTCTCTTGGATATCCTTAACGCTTTTAGTCTGGTTGTCTAGGTGCTCCAAACGAGTCTTGTGTACACTGTTGCCACCAGCAACCTCTGTTAGCTGCTCATCGGAAATTTGTTCGTCTGCCTGGATGGTCTTATTGTCTTCAGTCATGGTAAATACCTCAACGAATTTAAGATAGTGATGAACCGTAAAGAAAGAAAACGATGGAGTTAACGTTTTTCCTTTACGTTCATTACTCTAGCTAGACCTGCTGGCGGTTGCTTTAATGATTGCTTAGAAGTGGATAACAGAATTCCCCAACTTTGCTGAGACTCTTCTCATAGAAAGTTTTACCGTAGTGACCCATATCACCGGAGGCTCTCAGCTATCCTAAGAGTATGGTT
>JBCCJR010000199.1:0-9127 GCA_039045805.1 Cyanobacteria bacterium P01_C01_bin.118 | reverse complement strand
GCCAACCCGCCCAGGGCAGCTGTATACCCAGTCGGTCCCAGCCCAATCCCACCAGCTCTTTAACCGTAATAGGAATACGGCGATCAAACAGAAAACTCTGAGGCAGATAGGCAATCTGTTGTCGTATCTCCGCTGGCAATTTCCCTTTGGGAGAGAGTGCCTGCCCTAGGACAAACACTTCACCCGATCGACGTGGCAAAATCCCTAATATGGCCTGGACCAGCGTGCTTTTTCCAGCTCCGTTAGGACCCACAATTGCGGTATCCATGCCAGCAGGTACCGTAAACGATACATTCTGGACTGCCGCATAGGTCTCTCGGTAAACCGTTAACTCCTTAACGACTAAAACTGGATCGCTCAACTGTTCTCTCCTGGCCCCATAAAATCATCCTCCATTAAAGCTGCCAATCAATGACTGCCACTGGCTGAGGTGTCCAGAACGGATACCAGGATTGTGTGGATACCCCAAAACCATTTGCCAGGTTCTCAGCATTCTGACGCATAGTGGTCAGATAGTAGTCTGGCTGGATCGCCTCGGTCGGACCGACTTCGAGGGGGTCAAACTCACTGACACCAATGGAGAGGTCTTGTGCGATCGCCTTAAACGAAGATTCTCCAGCTTGAGGCTCAGTCATAATAGCTTTCAGCCCTTCTGCCTGTACAGTGTCCACAACACGCTTTACATCGTCTGGAGACGGATTCTCTTCAGGAAGGCCCACGAGCACTTCGGCTTCTAGTCCGTAGCTGCTGGCAAAGTAGGCGGCAAAGTCGTGAAACACCACAAATGTTTGTCCAGCAAAGGGAGACAACATTTCCGTAATGTCAGCATCTAATGCCTGCAGTTCAGTAATAAATGCAGCCGCGTTAGCAGTGTACTCAGCCTCTCCCTCCGGATCGACGGCAATCAAACCATCACGAATGTTTTCGACCTGTTCAACGGCTCGCTTGGGGTCCAGCCAGACATGGGGGTCGAACTCACCATGGGCATGGCCATGATCTTCTTCCGCATGGGCTTCTTCGCCATGGTCGTCGGCTTCAGCGTGGTCGTCATGACCTTCTTCGCCGTGGTCATCATGGACTGCCTTCTCTCCAGCATGATCGTCATGGCCTTCTTCACCATGGGCATGGCCATGATCGTCCGCATGGGCTTCCTCGCCATGATCATCATGGCCTTTCTCTGCATCGCCATGACCTTCTTCACCACTGGCAAACGCAGCAATCTCTTCACTGGAGTCGATGGTGACCAGATCGGAATTTTCCGCATTCTCGATCATGTCATCTAAAAAGAACTCCATTTCCAGACCGTTTTTGACCAATACGTCTGCACCGGCCACCGCCTGAATATCACTGGGTTTTGCCTGGAAGTCATGGGGGCCCACATTAGTGGGTAGCAGCTGCACCACCTCAGCGCGATCGCCCGCTACTGCCTTAGTGAATTGGGTAATCGGCAAAAATGTCGTCACTACCTGTAATGAGTCTTCAGGGGCCACCGCCGCTTCGGAAGACTCTGCTTCACTTGTAGCTGTAGGAGCAACCGTACAGCCACCCAGGGTGATGATTGCACCCAGTGCCATAATGGACAAATGTTGTACCTGCCGTTGAAAACTCAGTCTAGACATTACTATTCTCTCTTCAAAAACAACATTTAATTTTTCTTCAAAAACAACATTAATTTTTCAGGCTTTACCTTTCTATTCACTTAAAGCCAGGGCAGCATCTTTTGCAAAATAGGTCAAAATCAAGTCGGCTCCTGCCCGTTTCATACTGGTCAAGGTTTCTAGCATAACGGCTTTTTCATCAATCCAGCCTTGCTGAGCTGCAGCCTTGACCATGGCGTATTCACCACTGACGTTGTAAGCAGCAATGGGTAAATTTGTGTTTTGTTTAATGCGACAAATTATATCCAAATAGGCCAGGGCTGGTTTCACCATGACGATGTCCGCCCCTTCTTGAATATCCAGCTCTACCTCTTTCAGAGCTTCCCTGGCGTTGGCGGCATCCATTTGATACGTCTTTTTATCACCAAACTTGGGTGCAGAATCCAAGGCATCGCGAAATGGACCGTAATAGGCTGACGCATATTTAGCGGAATAGGCAAGAATGCCGACATTAATCCAACCGGCAGCATCTAAAGCCTTACGCATCTCTCCCACACGTCCATCCATCATGTCTGACGGGGCCACAAAATCAGCCCCTGCCTCAGCCTGTACTAGGGCTTGCTTGACGAGGACTGCCACTGTTTCATCGTTGAGAATTTGACCATTTTGGACAATGCCGTCATGGCCCTCGCTGCTGTAAGGATCAAGCGCCACATCGGTAATCACCAGCAGATCCGGAAGGGCCTGCTTAAGGGCACGTACCGCCCGAGGAATCAAACCATCTGGGTTGTAACTTTCGGTACCAGCATTATCCTTTTGATGATGGGGAACCAGTGGGAACAGTGCAATAGCTCCAATCCCTAACTCCCACACAGCTTTTGCTTCTTCTAGCAATAGATCTAGGGAATAGCGAAAACAGTTGGGCATCGACGGTACTGCTTCTTTCTGTCCTTCACCTTCCATGACAAACAGAGGATAAATCAGATCAGCGGCAGTCAGGACCGTCTCTCGCACCATCCGACGCAGTGTCCCAGTACGACGCAGACGACGGGGACGATGCACTTGGCCGCCAGTATTGCTACTAGCATTATCAGCAGGAGCAGCTTCCACTGTCGCCTCAGCAACACCTGTGGCGGTTTGGGGGGGCGCTGACGTTGGTGATATAGATGTGGATGACATAGGATGAAAACCCGGTATGATAATGATTATCATTCTTTGGTATCTTACATCAGTTTATTGAAATTGATGCGATCATCATCCTTAAACATCCATGACTCAGGTTCACTGTACTCGGGCTCAAACAGCAGTACTGCAGGTATTACGGCAGCAACCTGAACCGATCTCGGCTCAGTCTCTGTACACGCTTATCAAGGAACACCAGCGGATTGGCCTAGCAACCGTTTATCGAGCCCTCGATGCGCTAAAGCGTATGGGCAGGGTACAGCATCGGGTAACCCTGGCGGGGGAGACACTCTACAATGCCGTCGAGCAGGACCATCACTACATGACCTGTTTGCACTGTGGACAGTCGTTCCCTCTAAATACATGCCCTTTGAAGGGGTTAGAGCTTTCAGTCCAGCACTCCAGCTCATTCAAAATCTACTATCACACCCTCGAATTCTTTGGTCTCTGCGAACCCTGTTCAGTTCAAGGCGGGTGATGTTCGGGATTTAACGGGCTATGGGTAAGAATCACAATCATACCCATAGTCTAAAATAGGGAGCACACCCTAAAGGCTCTAAGTGGCAAACCGAACGACGACACTTGGGCAGAGCCTCTTTGTATTGAATTTGGACAGCATTTGGTGATGCAGTATGACCCAAGCCGTTGATTTAATATCCTCGCCATCATCACCATTATCATTGCAAGATTTTCTTGTGTGGGATAGCGGCGATGATCGTCTATACGAATTAATTGAGGGTGAGCCGATGCCGATGAGCGATCCCACTGCTAATCATGAGGATGTGGCGGATAATCTTTGTGATCTGCTTAGACTGCATTGTTTAGAAAAAAACTTGCCCTTCGTACCTAAGCGTTCAAAGTTAATCTCTATTGGTTCTCGGAATGGACGAGATACTGCCAGACGTGGCGATATTGTTGTTTTTGCAAAGGCTGAATGGGAAAGGATGAAGGGGCTGTCTAGCTCAGCGATGGCTTATATTGCCCCGCCATTAGTCATTGAAGTGGTATCAACAAACTGGCGAGATGACTATTTGACTAAGCTGGCTGAGTATGAATCCATTGGTGTTCAAGAATATTGGATTGTTGACTACGCGGCTTTAGGAGGGATGCGGTACATTGGTCATCCAAAGCAATCCACGTTGTCTATTTACACGATGGACCCCGAGACAGGCGAATTTGGTATGCCGCAACAATTTCGTGGAGATAACAGTATTAAGTCTGCTGTTGTACCTGAACTTGCAGTAACGGCCAAGGCTTTATGGGAAGAAGATTAGAGCATATCGATAACGGTGAAGTGCAGCGGCGGCAGATAACCTCAAACTTATTAGCACCACTAGCTTTCATCTTCCGGTAGAGAAAGGCAGAGCCTCATGACAGTTTCCCAAGCAGAGCATGGGAACCAGCGCTGGAAACCTGAAACGATTATCCTTAAAGGAAAATAACGCTAGTATTCTGAGCTATTCCAATTGCCTTTGGGTCACGCTACCACTATCAACAAGTGCATTTTCGTATTCAATCAGCGTGCAGGATTGGGCCTCGTCGTTGGGGATAAACAGTGTCCAGAGAGAGTCATTGATGTTGAGGACATCTAATATTCCTGGTAGGACAACATAGGTAAAGCCTTCAGGGGTAGATTGGCTACGTAGCGCTGGCGAATCTACCATGATTAAAGATTTACCTCGCCAGAAAACCCGCATTTTCAAAGATGCTTCGGGTTATTGCTGAGCACTATCCTGATAAACATTAACCGCGTAGCTGGGTGAATCACAATATGCTACGGTCTCTTCAGCTTGGGCTGGATGCGTTCCATTAAAAACAAAGAAGGCAATGCTTGCAGCACCAGACAGTAGCCTCAAACTTGAACGAACGCAAAATGTTCTCAGCATAAAATGTCCTCACCAAGTGTGTTGTTTCCAGTTTCGCCATTGAGTCTTAATGCTTTCGATAGGATGCTTAACGGTTAAATGTGACTATTAAGCGCCCCTATGGGGGAGTTATATAGCATTTATCATGGCACCATCCATACCACTATGTAGCTTACTAAAGACTACTAATGAGGTGTACTTTCGCATTGGGGAAGGCTACTTGAAATCGATTATCGAAACCAGAGAATCCCCCTGCATGGAAAACAGCTCTAGCCGTAGGTGAAAGGTGAGAAACCTCACCCATTGCGAAAGCACTCAATTCTTTATCGCTGTGATAAGTTGAGAATGATAATCATTCTAATTTTGACTTTTCATGGTCAGTCAAGTCTCCCGCCCACAGTCCGCAACCAGCCCCAGCGATACAGAGCAGCTAGCGCGGCTTCGCCATACCTGTGCCCATGTATTAGCCATGGCGGTGCAAACCCTCTTTCCGGAGACGAAAGTAACCATTGGTCCCTGCACAGATACGGGGTTTTATTACGACTTTGACAGGGCTGAACCATTTACACCTGGGGATCTAAAACAGATCACATCAAAAATGCGGCGCATCATCGGGCAAAATCTACCGATTATTCGCGAAACAGTGGAGCGGGATGATATCCGCGCGGAGATTGAGCAGCTGAACGAGCCCTACAAACTAGAAATTCTCGACAGCATCCCTGCCGGTGAGCCGATCACTCGTTACTACATCGGATGTCCTGACCCGTTGCCAGTCGATGCAGATCCGTCTTTATTTAACCCGCCATCAGCTAAGGCATCTAAGTCTGGTAAGGCAAACTGCTGGTGGGATTTGTGTGCAGGTCCCCACCTAAACCGCACCGGTGAACTGCACCCTAAAGCCTTTGCTCTAGAAAGTGTGGCCGGAGCCTACTGGCGGGGTGACGAAACTCAACCGCAGCTTCAGCGCATTTACGGTACCGCATGGGAAACGCCAGAACAGTTAAAGGCCTACCTGAAGCAGAAAGAGGAGGCCAAACGCCGCGACCATCGCAAACTGGGGCAGGCCTTAAATCTGTTTAGCATTCAAGAGGCGGCTGGGGGTGGACTGGTATTCTGGCATCCCAAAGGAGCCCGCATGCGCTTGCTGATTGAAGACTACTGGCGTCAGTCTCACCTGCAGGGGGGATATGAGCTACTTTACACCCCGCACATTGCCAACCGTGATCTCTGGCAAACCTCCGGGCATCTGGACTTTTATCAAGAGAGTATGTTTGAGCAGATCACTGTGGAGGAGCAAAAGTATCAGCTCAAACCGATGAATTGTCCCTTCCATGTGCTCACATACCAGCACCAGCTTCACTCTTACCGGGAGTTGCCGATTCGCTGGGCCGAACTAGGCACGGTGTATCGCTATGAGCGATCCGGGACGCTTCACGGCCTGATGCGTGTCCGCGGCTTTACCCAAGATGATGCTCACATTTTCTGTTTACCAGAGCAGGTAACAGAAGAGATTTTAGGGGTGCTGAACTTAACAGAACAGATTTTGTCGGACTTTGGCTTTACGGACTATGAGATAAATCTTTCCACCCGTCCCGCCAAGTCTGTGGGCAGCGACGACATTTGGGAACTGGCCACCTCCGCTTTGAAGAAAGCGCTTGATATTAAAGAGTGGGCCTACGTGATTGATGAGGGTGGTGGTGCCTTCTACGGTCCCAAAATCGATATTAAGATTAAGGATGCCATTGGTCGGATGTGGCAATGTTCAACTCTACAGGTGGACTTTAACCTGCCGGAGCGATTTGATTTGAACTATGTTGCAGCGGACGGCTCTCGACAGCGTCCGATTATGATTCACCGAGCCATTTTTGGCTCCCTGGAACGATTCTTCGGCATCCTGGTGGAAAACTATGCGGGGATTTTCCCCCTGTGGCTGGCTCCGGTACAGGTGCGATTGTTGCCTGTCAGCGATGCTCAGCGAGACTATGCCAATCAGGTGGCCCAGACATTGCAACAAGAAGGTTTCCGAGTGGAGGTAGATACCAGCGGGGAGCGTCTAGGTAAGCAAATGCGCACCGCAGAATTGGAGAAGATTCCGGTTATTTCTGTGATTGGCCAGCGGGAAATGGATGCTCAGACAATAGGCATTCGCACCCGTCAGAGTGGTGATTTGGGAGCACTATCGATGCTAGATGTGATTGAGAAATTACAGTATGCGATCGCAAAAAAGAGCACTTTCTAGCTATCATCTTCTTTTCTACTTCAGCATGGCCTCTCCCATGATTAATATAGACAACTTGACTGTTATGGGTCTCTTTTCTCAGTTTCGGCCTCAGACTAATCTAGCCGTTTTACAACAGATCAAGCCCTGAATTGTATTACAAAATGCATAAAATATTGAATGACGTTGATTTAATTCACTTGTTTCAAACTGAGTAACCCCTATGTCTCAGCACACTTTATTTGTTTGCACCTCCTGCAACTTTGCCGCTGGTCAACGGGACCACCTGGGCCAGCGGGGTGGCTATCACTTGTGGCAGAGTTTGTTGCAGCAACAAGGGCAGCTACCGCCAAACGTCAATGTTCAACCCGTGGAGTGTCTCAGTGCCTGCAACCGGTTCTGCACGATTGCTCTCGCCTCTCCCGAAAAGACCACACTTATGTTTGGTGATTTACCTGCTCTCGACAGCACGACTGCCATTGTCCAGTTAGCGACTCAATATGCGGCCAGTGGTGATGGGGTGATCCCCCGTAGAGACCGTCCTGCCCTGTTGCAGAAAGGAATTCTGGCTCGCATTCCGCCCGTGCTGCCTCCTCAACCTTGAGGCCTATGTTCGATGTAGAAATCAATCTTTAAACCAACGGATTGACGACCGACTTAACTTAGAATGATAATCATTATCATTTTATGATGGCGTGTGAGTCAGGTTATCTGGCGGCAGGTCAGTTCACTCCATTGGGTAAGGCCGTACTATGCTCTCTGTCAAACCCCTGGTAGATATTACGATCAAACGATCGCTGTCAGAGTACATTACTGCCCTGGTTTGGTCACCAGTCGGGCATACGTTAGCGATCTCCTCCGGTGCAGGAGAAGTAGTCCTGTGGCAAGACTTTCGAGAAATTATCCTGAAGGCCGCCAGTGAAGCTTCCATTGATGCCTTAGGGTTTTCCAGGGATGGTCAGTGGTTGGCGGCCGCCGGGCAAGCCAGTGAGGTAATGCTCTGGCGGCTGTCTGCTGACTCACCAGAGCTGGTAGATACGCTAACCTGGGGGGCAACCTGGATCGATCGCCTGCAGTGGCACCCACATCAACCCTGGCTAGCCTGTAACTGCGGCAGAGTCGTTCATATCTGGAATACCGACCAGGGGGATACTCTAGCCACTCTGGAATTGCCCGCTACTGTGCAGGATTTGGCCTGGTCTCCCGATGGCACTCACTTAGCGGTTTCGGCTCAGCAACAGGTTTACATTTGGGACACGTCTCGCTGGAGCTTCCCTCAATATGCATGGGAACTGATGTCCGTCAGTCGAGCCTTGAAATGGTCTCCTGAGGGAGCCTATTTGGCGTCAGCTAATCAGGATAACAGCGTCGGTGTCCTCACCTGGGATAATGTCCGTGCCCTAAAGCAATCCCCCGATAACCCAGATGATTTGCCCGTTCTATTGGCCGGGTTGCCTGGCAGGATACGACAACTTGCCTGGGCCGATATTCCCGATGTCGGGCGTTCCCCCTTTTTGGCGACCGCCACGCGGGATTTGGTTGTTATGTGGATGCTGATTCCTGATGAAGGGTGGCAGAGTTGGGTCCTGGATTTACATCAAGGCACGGTGCTGGATGTGGCCTTTCAACCTGAAACCGGTTTGCTAGCGTCTCTCTCGGACCATGGCTGGATTTTGCTGTGGCAAGCTGCTGTGGAGCCAGCTCAAGTGCTGGAAGGTGCTAAGGAGGGGTTTTCCTGTTTGAGCTGGCATCCGACCGGAGACTATCTGGCGGCTGGCGGTCAGCAGGGGGAGGTGCTGGTGTGGACTCTTTGCTCCGATGCCAGACAGCGCCTTTGTCCCCGTTCGGGGCCTCATCTGGAGGGGCTATTGTGAGTCTGGGTTCTCTCTTGCCCCCGTTGGGCGAAACCATCCGTTGTCCCTGCTGCGATCTCACGATTCCAGCTCTGGTGTTGACGGATGCTTATCTCTGCCCTCGCCACGGTTTGTTTGAAGTCGGTTCTGAAGAGAACGGGTCTAAAAAGAACGGGTCTAAAAAGAACGATGTGATTCATCTCGATTCAGGGCGGCAATGGCGCTTCTGGCAGGGGCAATGGCATTGTCAGCACCAGCAGATTGAGAGTCTACGGACCGAAATCTTTACCGCGCTAGATCATCTTCACCATCAGGGGTTTCACGCAACCAGGATAACTCTGGCCCAGCGATATCGAGAGCTGGTAACCCCCTATCTGGAATCTGGGTCTGATTGTTTTCGCCGGATCTACT
>JBCCJR010000198.1:0-9136 GCA_039045805.1 Cyanobacteria bacterium P01_C01_bin.118 | reverse complement strand
TTTCTAAAAAATACGCAGACTTCCATCACACTCTTGGGCAATGCGAATTGCTTCACGTAAATAACCGATCCGTGGGTCTGATTCTTCCTTTAGCCAAACCATATCAATATCCACTGTTCGATAGCTGATGGGACCAACCCTGATAAATTTTTTATCCCAAAATGTCTCCAGTGCATTCAACTCATCGCTTAGCTCATCAAGCTCGGCCCCTTCTACATTAAGACCATTGTCATAGACTTCACTAAGTAACCGCAGCCCCAGTCTATGGGCTGGAGCATGCCATCGGTCATAGACAGTTCCATCTGTGCCTAAAGGTCTGTCATAAATGTAAGCGCTATCTCTCTTTCGCTCAACATAGATATGAAATGCCATAAGTTCTCCAGCTGTGACGAGTGAGCGGTACCATCGACCAGGATTATTTCACCATGGTCATGATGATGCGATCAAAGATGCGATCGCCAAACCATTTACGGATAAAAATCATCGGCTTAGCAAACTTACCAGCGGCATAGCGGGTCTTGGGTTTGCGAGCTTTAACGGCCGTTGATACTACATCGGCAATCAATGACGGTGGGGAAGCATTACCCGCTTCATAGGAGTCTTGGGTGGCTTTAGCCATGGCCTGGGCCATGGTTGCATAGGCCCCAGCTCCAGATCGTTTGATCATGGGAGCTGACATCACATCGCCAAATTCCGTCTTGATGGCACCGGGTTCAACCACGACAACGTCAATACCAAACGGGGCCAGTTCCAGTCTGAGACAGTCGGACCAGCCTTCCAGGGCATGTTTAGAGGCGTGGTACCAGGCTCCCAGCGGGGTATAGATTTTGCCTCCCATGGAGGAGATATTGATAATCTTGCCTGCGCCTTTTTCACGCATTTTTGGCAATAGCAGCTGGGTAAGGCGAGCCAGACCAAATAGATTTACTTCAAACTGGTAGCGAGCATCGTCGATGGCGGTGTCTTCGACGGCACCGTAACAGCCAAATCCAGCATTGTTGACCAGTACATCGACGCCGTTATGGGTGTCCAGGATTTCATTGACGGCGGCCTGGATGCTGTCCTCATTGGCAATATCCAGACGCAGGCGATGGGCTCCCAGTGTTTCCAGATCGGCCATTTTTTCATAGCTACGGGCGGCAACAATGACGGTGAGGCTATCATTGATCAGGCGTTTAGCGATGACTTTACCCATGCCGGAGGAGGCACCGGTGACTAAGGCGATGACCATGATATTTCCTCAGAGTTTGCTATGGCGCTATAGCATCCAGGATAATCGACAGTTAAACTGAAATACATGCCAAAATAACGCTGATTGCTGGAGCCTGTGACCCGATTCAAAAACCTGCGCGGTAGCGCGCCTATCAGTTCATAACCGTGACTCGATTCAAAAACCTGCGCGGTGGCGCGCCTATCAGTTCATAACCGTGACTCGATTCAAAAACCTGCGCGGTGGCGCACTTATCAGCATTGGCTATCTGTTATCGCCCCTGTCATGGTGGAACGATTTAGTCTTTAACCTACCCATCGCCCTGGTGTTTGGCTATGGCGTCAGCTGGTTAAATCCCCACTGGTTTCTTCCTGGCACCATTGTCGGCTATTGGCTCTCCAATGTTGTTGGCATTGTAATGATGCAGTTTGGGGCAGTGGATATGCTGCTACCCGATCAGAAACGCAATCTCAAACGGGATGCCATCATTGGTTTTGGTGGAGCTACGCTCTATACAGTTTTAGGCTCGGCGCTAGTCTACTTCCACCTGCTAGACATTCCTGACTCTTTTGCAGACCTGCATCCTTAACCTAATAAGAAATTGCAGCGCTTTAGTTAGCATGGGGCTGAGCCGGACGGAATGGCAAACCATCCCCAGGAAGAGCGGCCTCATTGGGCACTACTGCTGCCAAATCTGAGCCTGCGTTGGCCGACAGCGCCGTGATGGAACTGCCCATTGCCTGAGCTAGAGTCCCTAGAGTTTGACGCAGTAAAGAGTCAGGGTTTAGTACCGCCCAGCCATTTTCAGTCAGCTGCCGCAGTTCAAAGTGCAGGTGAGGGCCCGTTGAGTTACCCGTACTGCCCACCAGACCAATCACTTCTCCCTGTTCAACCCACTCACCGGCCTGGACCAATAAACGGGACAGGTGAGCATAGCGGCTTTCGAGGGTGCCATCATTATGGTGGAGCACCACCATCAAGCCATAGCCCCCAGCAACGTCAGACATCACCACCTGGCCTGCTTGAGTAGCAACCACAGGTGTTCCTAACGGTGCTCCTACATCAGTGCCTGAATGAAACCGCCGGACTCCGGCAATAGGATGAATCCGCCAGCCAAATAGCGAGGTCAAATAACCTGGCATCGACAGGGGAAAGATAAATTTCTGACCCAATTGTAATTTGACAACTGCCTGAGCGGCCTGGTTATAGTAATCACGACTGGCAGCAGTGGTTAGGCTCACTGCCTGAGCCCCTGGAATACTGATATTTGAGATGTTAGCTGGGGAAACGATACCACCCGGTCGGGTGGGTGAAAGACCCATTGACTCGGCTAAACGGTTTACCTGGTTACAGGCTGCATTAGCAACCTCTGAACCTGCCTCCAGGGCAAACTCACAACCGCTGGAGCGTTCTGAAATCACCACCTCTGGCATGGTGGCACCGACACTGTAGTCTGTGGTGTCAATCTGAGCCGTACCGTAGTCAGCCGGTGAAATTACCTCTACCTGAGGTGTGCTAGCAGGTTGAAGCCCTTCCAACACGACAGCGGGGGGATTGGGCTCCTCTGCGGTCTCTAAAAAGACAGCGCCGTGGTCCACGGCATTAGTCTCTGGGGCCGTAGTCTCAATACTATTTGGCACAATGTTGCTGGGCGTTACCGGAGCTACCTCTGGCGCAATCACAGTGGGAGCTGGAGGCGCAGCAGCTGGCAACGGTGCTGCCGGAGCTTCAGATGCAGGCTGAGGAATGGCTAACTCAACGGCGCTCGTTTGAGCCATCACTGTCTGAATATTAAATAACCCAACAGCAGCAAACGCACTCAATCTGAGCAGCTGTGGCGTAAGCGATAATGCTTTGCGATCTATATGTACAGTTTTATTTGCTGAAGCAGCCATGTTGAAGTCAGTGTTTGAGTAGAATGCCTGGCCAAATGTCTAAAATCAACTCAAATACCCATCGGGGTCTAAAAGTTGCGGCGTTTAACGTAGTTATGCGGATAAAGAAAAATATGTATAACAGGATAGCAATAATCTTAGGAAACCATCATACAAAGAGTAAACATAACCGCAGGCTTTTATCTTAGATACTATTATTTAGGTTTGACGGCATGCCAAACGACGATGGCCGAGTCAAGTTCAAAAATTTTTCCCTGTAGCAAATTAAATTGAAGCTTTTGCAAAGTGGACTTTGCCACGGCTTTAAGCCTCTCTAGCGGTGGTAGGCTGCATTGTGGCTTCCCAGAGGTGACTACTATTTTGGAACGATTGCATTAGTAACGATTGCACTATGGGTCACAGCAATTTCCACCCAGTCGTTGTCAGTTTAGCGTTTGGCTTATCGGTCTTTAGTCCGTCGGCCTGGGCACAGGATGGCGTCTTCTTTTCGGAACAAGGCCCCTCTGTCGCTGACCTGGTCTATGTCTCTGGTAAACGTGATCAGCAGACGGTTTACACATTTACACTGACGAATGATACCTCTGTAGATATGGTGGAGTTTTATGCGTCTCCGCAAAGGGCATCAGATTGGGAATCCAATGTGTTAGGCGATAAAACCGTACAGTCGAATGGAGATTGGACAACCATTACTCTGACCGGAAATCGAGGCTGTATGTATGATTTTCTGGCTGTTTTTGCGGACGGTGACAAACTCGAAAAATATGGTATTGATGTGTGTGAGTTAGAAAATCATACTTACTATGACAATTAGTTGGCTGTAAAAACCTAATAAGGCTACCTGGACTTTTACTGAACGTTTAGGGCGGCTCCATTTGACTTGCTAATTTTTAACTAGATGTTGTTGTTACCATCTTTGTTTTTGGGTGCCGCTTGCTTGCGCCGGCCTTGGGTTTTGGTCGTGGCTACGATTTTATGTTGTGGGCTGATGGCCTCACCAGTGCAAGCATTTTGTGGCTTTTTTGTCGCTACAGCAGACGGCAGTTTAGAGAACACGGCTTCTCACGTGGTGATTGCCCACAGCGGTAACCGTAGCATTTTTATGATGGCCAATGATTTCCAGGGGGATGTCAAGGATTTTTCTCGGATTGTACCGATTCCTGTTGTTCCTGACCGGAAACAGGTCAGCATTGGCGATGGAGCTTTAATAGAAAAACTCAGTGCGTTTACGGCACCGCGTCTGGCTCAGTATTTTGATCGTCCCTGTCGCCAGGAACACAAGTGGTATCGCATTTTGGGACTGTTGGCTATTCCATTTGCTGCGTTTTTTTTGATTGCCTGGTTACGGCCAGAGTTTAATAAGCTGGCAATTTTGATTGTGCTGTTGGTGATGGCTATTCTTGTGGTAGTGGCCCTACCGTCCTTTCTCAACCAGGCCAATAAAGCAGGGTCTAATGCAACAGTGTTGCCATCAGCGCCGGTGGTCACCATTGAAGATCAGTTTTCGGTGGGAGAATATGACATTGCAATTTTGAGTGCTAACGAGTCAAATGACTTGGTTACATGGCTACAACAAAACCAGTATCAGGTGGGTAAGGATGCTGCTGAGATGCTGCAGTCCTATATTGATGCTGGAATGAAGTTCTTTGTAGTACGGGTAAATCTGGAAGAGTTTAAAAAGAGAAAAGGACAATTCCTACGGCCTATTGTGCTGGACTACGAGTCGGATGAATTTATGTTGCCGATTCGCCTGGGGACGTTAAATGCCAGTGGCGATCAGGATTTGATTATCCATGTGTTGTCTCCTGAAGCCTATGTGGAAACGGCTAACTACGAAACGTTGGCTATGCCGACGGATGCTGAGTCTATCGCCCGTTGGCCTTCTGGAGAAGAACTGCCAGCGTTTATCCAGGAGGACTTTGGCGAGTTTTATAACAGCGTGTTTCAACAAATTCATGGGGACTATCAAGATGCTGTTTTTCTGGAATATGCGACTCGCAGCTTTGGGGGCAATATCAAGTGTGATCCTTGTACGGTAGCGGCAGATGGGATGCCGACTATGGATGATTTTAAGGCGATGGGGGCATGGTGGGGGGATGAGTCTCCGGAGACGCTGATTACGCGGTTACATGTGCGCTATAACTCGGTTACTTTTCCTCAGGATTTGCAATTTCGAGAGATTTTTCCGGAACAGCTGGAGGAAAAGGCGGGCATTGTGGATCGGTCGTTTCCAGAGTGGGCGGGGGTGGACTTTCAGGCTCGCTATGTGATCAGACGCCCGATGGGGGCAGCGATATGTGCGTCTCGATGGCGCTATCGGCGGGAGATGTCTCGGGCTGCTCAGAACTTGGCGATGCTGACGGGATGGGATATCAAGGAAATTCGTCAAAAAATGACGACTGAGCGACGCTTAAATGCACTGGATGCTGAGGGGCAGACAGCCCTGCAGCGGGCTGTGATGGCGGGGGATGTGGCCCAGGCTAAATCATTGATTGAGCAAGGGGCCAATGTCAATCTTGTGGGAAATCAGCGGGGGGGGATGACGCCGTTGGTGGGTGCGATCGCAAACAGCCAACCAGAACTGATCCAACTGCTTTTAGACAATGGAGCTAATGTCAACGTCAGCTGGCGGGGTGAACCTCTGCTCCTCTGGACCATCGGCTATGGCGACTTGACAACGGTAAAACAGCTGCTGGAGGCTGGGGTAAATTCATCCACCTTAGAGCTGGTATGGGAAACAGTTCAGCTGTCGGGCAATAACGAACTTATTGAGGTACTGAAACCTTATGTGGAAGATAGAACGTGATGTAATTTATAAGATCAGTTCCCAAAATTCTTGATCAAACACTTGACCATATTTTTTGATCCTAAGATTGCGTCTAACCAGCTGAAAGCCAAGCTTGTTGTATAGATATCTAGCCCCCCGTAAACAGCTGTAGGTTTCCAACCGTAATTTGCTGAACTGATTCTGCCGCGCATGGTCAATGACTTTATTGATCATTTTTGTGGCAATGCCCTGTCCCCTAAACTCGTGAATAACCAAGACAAAGTTAACAAAGGCCGTTGTGGCCGACTTTTTTGATACGGCAATAGAACCAACGGGGTCACCATTGACCAAAGCAATGAGCAGTTGATCAAAATCATCGCTATGATCAAAAAACAAAACCAGTTTGCGGGCAATGTCAATCTCAAACTGTGGCGTTAGCTGAAAATCTTGAGCATAAATTTTCCCATGCATTGAAATCACCCATCCCATATCTCCAGGCACAGGGGCCCTAAATACTATTTCCATACACCCTATCTCCAGGCATGGGAGCCCTAAGTACTATCTCCATGGTGACCTTTAATTGTTGGGAATCAAACTCATGGTGTTGATCAATCGCTTAACTGCACTAGGATAGCCCAGTTCCATAGGCATCGCGGGCATACCATGGTCACTTAATATTGTTTGAATCCGCTGATGGGCTTCTGGTAGTTGGTCAAAGGGAATACTTGGAAACCCATGATGTATCCCATGATAGTTGAGCCCACCAATCAGCCAGCTAAACCAGCCACTGGTGTGTAAATTGCGAGACGAATTGAAATTAGCCGTGATTTTGCCCTGCTAGGGAGTGGAGTATGACATTTGTCCGGCTTCCATGCTCCACTATCCGCCTTTTTCTGGGTATTTCTTGATTATGCGCCTATTAACTATAAGGATTTGCCTCAGCTGCTGTTGTAGGTTTTAAAGGGGGCTTTGTCTATGATTTGGGCGTTGTTCTGTACTAGTCGAGGTGACTTTAGATGTTGGCATTCAAGCAATGGTTTAAGGGCGCAGCAGCATTGCTATTTGGCACATTATTAGCCGTTGTGGGTAAGGCCCAAGCGGCTCCCATCGCTATCCCTGGTACTAGCGTTGCCCTGGAACCCCCTGCCGGGTTCACCATCGCCGAAAACTTCTCCGGTTTAGAAAATGCTGACAGTGGTTCCAGCATTACCATCAATGAGCTGCCCCTGGAAGCCTACGAGGAGATTTCCACCCTGTTTAATACGGAAGAATCTGCAACAGAAGCCCTATTAAGACAGGGAATCGCTATAGAAGACTATACCCTGCTAGATGTGGGAGATGGCCAGGTTCCCCTACTGCGGGGAACTCAACAGTCAGCGGCTGGGGCCGTTATCAAATACATCACCCTGTTTAAAGGGGAAACAACCATACTGGTTACCTTTAATATTATTGACCCCACCCAAGTCACCCAAGACATTGTTGAAAACACCGTTGCCTCTATTACCCTTGTGGCTGCCCCCACATTAGAGGATAAAATCTCACAGCTGTCATTTTCATTTCAGTTAATAGCCCCCTTTAATGTGGCCGATGTTCTGGGCGGCTCAACGGTGTTGCTCAGTACCATTGAGGGACCTGATCCAACAGGACTTAAGCCTATTGTCATTATTACCAGGGGGCAAAATATAGTGTATGACGATGCCGCTGGCATCTCAGAGGATCTGTTGCGGGGCACTAGAGGTTTATCGCTGGCAGAAATTATTCGAGAAGAATCCGTAGAGTTTGCTGGTGGCCGTGGCTATTTGCTCGAAGCCCGTGTGGATGCAATCACCATCGTGCAATATACCTATGTTCCGGATGATGGCAGATATATTCGTTTGTTGGCTACGGGTGAAGACTATGAGTTTAGAGATCTGTTCTCAGTTGTGGACAATATTGCCGCATCGGTAATGGTTGAGGAGTAGATAGTTGAATTAGTCGGATACCCTTGATACATCGACAGTCCTCTATCTGCCTCCTAAAATGAGACAAAGCTGGAACGTTCAGACCCAAAAAATAGTCACCCATTAGCAGTACCTGGAAGCTAATCAATGACGATCCCACAGGCATTTTTAACAACGGCACTTGTACTCATTCCCAGTACTGCTTTGGCTCAGGTTACTGAGACAGGTTTTTTAGACCGTACCCTCACCCTTGATGGCACAGAGTATGCTTACCAGGTGTATGTGCCCCGTAATTACGAGTCAGTGGATGAATGGCCTGCTGTTTTATTTCTCCATGGGGCCGGTGAATATGGGGATGAAGGGTTAAAGCAAACTGAGACAGGCCTGGGCAGTGCCATCCGGTCTAATCCAGAACGCTGGCCAACGCTGGCTGTTTTTCCTCAGGTGCCCGATGATGCCGACTTGATCTGGCAAGATTTGGCGGGGCAAATTGCTATGGCCGCCCTGGACGAAACCCTTGAGGAATTTAGCATTGACGAATCGCGGGTATATCTTACTGGGTTATCCCTTGGGGGTGAGGGCACCTGGTATCTGGGGTATTCACATCCAGAACGGTTTGCAGCCCTGGTACCCATCTGTGGCTATGTGGAAGGGATAGATGGATTTCCCTCCTTTGTGCCAGACTCTAGCCTCGATATCTATACAGATGTGGCAGAACGGATTGGAGAAATTCCTATTTGGATCTTTCATGGCGATGCAGATGATGTTGTCCCAGTAGAAGAATCTCGCCGGATGATGGCGGCATTAGAATCCGTCGGGGCTGATGTGCAATACACTGAATTAGTTGATGTAGGGCATAATGCCTGGGATCCTGCCTATGGGAATGAGGCATTGCCCATCTGGCTATTTGAACAGAAAAATTTGCTACCATAGCGTACATATAGCCAGATTTAATTATTCAAAAATTTAGACTCTTTATTGGGCAACATTGTTTACATGTGTCCCTGGAAGGCTCGATTCTCTACAACAGAGTATTTAATATCGAGACCGCTTGGTATCCCTGACAAAAAAGACTAACTTGAACCGGTTTACCAAAGCTGACTGACTCATACAATAATTCTTATCTTCTGGGCTTATGGCAAGCTTAAATTACTACTACGCTATGCTCAAATTAGAGCCGGGTAGCACTAAGAATGGGTTCGTAAATTATTGTAAAGGGACAGATAGCTCCTCCCCATTCGAACCTGTATAACCGATAGTGTCGTTAGAGATGGAGGAGGTCATGAGCCGTCTTCCCTATCCCTCAGATTTAAGCGATGATGAGTGG
>JBCCJR010000197.1:0-9148 GCA_039045805.1 Cyanobacteria bacterium P01_C01_bin.118 | reverse complement strand
GGTGGTATTGGCAACGACACTCTCACTGGCGATAACTTCTCCGGTGGCCAGGGTGCTGATACCTTTGCCTTTACAGTGGGGCACGGTACGGATGTTATCACTGACTTTGAAGTGGGTATCGATACCATCGGTCTGCTGGATGGCTTGAGCTTTGGTGCTATCACTCAAACTCTTCAGGGCAGTGACCTGCTGTTGAATACGGGTGGTGAAACTCTGGCAGTGCTAGAAGGGGTGACTACTACATTAGAAGAGCCTTCCTTCCAGCAATTCTTTGCTTAAGTATCTGGCCCAAGTTTAGGGCGGTTGGCGTTAATACTAGTTTCTGTTGAATGCTAATTGCTCTGAATGTAGGCAGAAAATAACTTTAAAGTGGGTTGGTGTAATATTCACCAACCCACTTTTTGTCTATCACTTACGTTCTCTCTCTGTGGTGATGCTCTTCGCCTTAACTTGATTGGCATTCGGGCTTGTAGAGGCGCTTCCTACTACAACTTTTACTACCCTATCGATAGTTGTTGGGGCACGGCACCGCATGCTCATGAATTCCTTGAAACAGCCGCCTGCAAAAGTCCCACTAGCTTCTAGGCGGTCGCTATTTATGGGAAAATAAGGCTTCGAGCAGGTTTCTGGTGCACAACTTTATTTTCAGCGTACACAAACTGTAGTTTTACGGCTGTGTAGGCTATATGTTTTATCCTGGATATGGTTCAGATTCTAGGCCCTCTGCTGTAACGCTATGGTCAGTGTAGTCCCGATTATTTCACAGCCGGTTCCACGGCCCGTTGGTGAAAAACGATTTTTGTTTCGCTCCCTTGACTGGCAGCGTTATCAAACTCTGCGGCAAACGCTTAGTCGAGAACGCAACGTTCGTTTTACTTACATGCACGGTACGCTGGAAGTGACTATGCCGCTTGAAATCCATGAATTTTCTGCTCGATTAATTGAGAAATTCATTTGGATATTGGTTGTGGAGTTGGGAATGAAGGTGAAAACGATGGGCTCGACTACCCTGGATCGGGAGGCATTGGATCGGTCAGCTGAGCCTGATGATGCTTACTATATTCAGAATCAACCTCTGGTCGCAGGTCGGGATGTGGATCTAGAGCTAGATCCACCACCAGATTTAGTGGTAGAGGTTGATATTACTCATACTGATATTAATAAGTTACAGCTTTACGCTGATATGGGAGTGCCAGAGTTCTGGCGTTACAACGGCGAAGTTTGGCGAATTTATGACTTGCACGATGGTGAGTACCAGGAAGTGGAGGTCAGTCCTACATTTCCTCTGGTACCTAAGGTGAAGCTGTATGAGTTTTTGGCAATGGCTAGGCATGATGAGGTGGAAGCTGAACTGGCATTTCGTGAATGGTTACGATCTGTGGTTATGTAGTCCAACAGGTAAGGTTGGAGGCGAAAGTGCCGATGGTTACCATAGCAGTTCCTGTTTCTGTCTATGACAAACTTCTCTCCAATGCCCAAATATATTGAGGCTAAGGCTTTATATACTTGAAGTTTCCTAAATAATATCCTGGCCATTTCACTGGGATGTGAATGTATTACTTAGTATATCTAGTTACAGGGAGCACTACCGAGACTAAGAATTTTCTACCTGATATCTTCAAAAGGATGACAAGCGCTTTTAAGAAAGCGTTAACAATCATTAGTAATAATTAAGGGGGAGGTCGTGGACTATGAAAAACGACCGATATGAGATTTTAGTAGAGCAGAATCTAGATCTAAATGTAAAAGCATTAGGCGTACTGTATCGAGATGGCTGGTCTTGTGAACAGATCCATACAATCTTGAAAAATGCCGAAATCAATAATCAGAATCTTTTGGCTATGCAGGCACGGGACCAAGCAATAGCTAAACTAGAGAGGGGGTTAGAACCTCTCAATAAGCATGTGTCTGTGGTCCCAGAAAGCTCCTTCTACGCTGATATTGATTTTCTTAACCGTGGTCCAGAAGCAGCAGCTTCTGTTCTGCTAGCCAAGGGTTGGACCAGCCATGAAGTCAGTCTTGTTGTTAAAGAATCGTTATTTATTCCCCTCTTAAATGAAGCTCAAGTAAAGTTACAGAGCAATCGTCGTGCAAACGCTGGGGACTCTGGCGTTACTTTTCTCACTAAGGCAGAGAACAAACAAACAACCTCTAGCTATCCTAACTCAGAAACAACAGTTCAACATTTTCCGAAACAGCTGCTTCGATATCCTGATAGGAAGCTTTATCATTATCGTCGTAGAAAGCATAATGCATTAATTTCATTATTTAAATTGATGGCAGCATTGCCAAAACGTGAGAGTCTGGTTGCCCTTTTGTTCTGCCATGTAGGGTTGTGGATAGTTGCGTTTCAAAATGATATTAAGAAGGCTGAGATCCCTGAAAGTGAACAATCACTAGCAATAGGTCAATCTGACCAAGAAAGCACAGCCACGTCTGTGGGTCCAACTTTGCCATTACCTATAAGTGGCCCGAATTTGATGCCACGTTTTTCAGAAAAAACGAACCTACTGCCTGTAGCTGAAGAGTCAGGGGACAAAGCATCTTGACTGACTCACCGTTTTCCCGTCAGTGGAAAGAGCCTCGGTCGTGAACCAAAGAAGTGTGGGAAACGTCCTGTAAAGGAATGCTATCTACCCGAAGCCAATGGATTGCCCCTATTGCGACCATCCTAAGGCTCACAAACACGGTAAAACCAGCAAAGGGAGTCAACGCTACAGATGTGCCCACTGCATGCGTACGTTTGTCGAAACCTTTGATACTCTCTACTATTGGCGTCAAGTCAGTGCCGATGAAGTTGAGAAGATCCTTTAATCGGAAGCAGAAGGGAGCAGTTTACGGGGCATTAGTCGTATCAATAAACGAGACTACAATACAGTCGTGAGTATCGTCCATGCGGCTGCTTACCGAGCTCAGTTGGTTCATAACGAAGAAGTTAGAGAGATTGAGACAGAGCAAGTGATTGCCGATGAGATGTGGTCATTTGTAAAAAACAGAAACAATGCGGATCTGAGGATATCAATCTGGGAGATTGCTGGATAGGGGTAAGTTGAGCCAAGCAAAGTGGACTGATCCTGACTGCCCGAGTGGGCAAGCACACGGATGCATTCTTGGAAGAACTCATCACCAGTACCAAAGGCAAAACTGATTGTAAGGTATAGTACACCGACGGTTGGGCTGGCTATGAGCGAGTATTGCCGTCTGAGATTTTCCATGTCGTTGGTAAAGAGAACACCCAACGATTAGAACGAACCAATAGCATCATCCGGCAACAGACCGGTCGTTGGCATCGACGTCAGAATAAGTTTGCGAAAGTCTGGCAGACGACCGAGAGTATTGTTCGACTGGTCGTGACCTACTTCAACTGGATATGGCAGCATAGTCGCATACGAGATACGGCTGCTCAGAGAGCAGGGCTAGCCTTGGAACTTTAGACCTGGAATAACATTGTTTCCTATCCCACTTTTTTCTGAGGCACGACCTCATGGGCAATCCGAATTTAGATATTTCTCTGTAGGTTCGCGAATTTTCGAAGAGTATCAGGGATAAAATTAAGTTTGTTGTAGCAGCTCATAGAGCGATTCTGGAATCTTCATCAGTGCTAGAATTTTACGCTGTAAGTCATTGAAATGATGTGTTGCTATCCGCGTCATAGTGCAGTTTACCGAGGTCCATTTCAAAGCCAACCCCAATCGCTGGTTCTTCCTCGTTAAGACGCACATTGCAATTTTAGCTGGTTTTGATGCCGCTAAGAGCATATACAGTGGTTTGAGCAGTGCGTCCCCGCAGCTGAATTTTGGCTTTTTCAGCGCTGATGGTGCAATGCTCCGTCACCAGTTGATAGGTAGCCTCACTCATCAAAATTGGGTAAGGAGAATTTTTAGTCAGCTGTTTGGTCATATCCTGCAATCTGGCTGCAATATTGACCGTGTCACCAAAGAGAGAATAACTAGCCCGATTGCGGCTACCCACGGTACCTGCCACCAAGGGACCTGTATGCAGACCCACTCCAAATCTCACAGTGGGCAATTCCTGGGATTCAAATTCCTGATTTAAGTCCTTTAACCGTTCTACCATGGCCATGCTAGCCTTAACAGCATTTAGCGCATCCTGTTGAATCGCTGCTGTACTATTTTGGGAGACAGGTGCTCCAAAGGCCGCCATAATGGCATCACCAATATACTTATCTACCACACCGCCATGAGCCATAATACAATCGGTCATTACCTCAAAGTAACGATTGAGCCAGGCTAGGAGAGTTTTTGATGGCAACATTTCAGTAATGCTGGTAAAGCCACGAATGTCGGTAAAGAGTAGCGTAGCCGTTAACTCTTGAGAGTGAATGTGACCCTGGGTTAATAGCTCGTCCTTATACTGCCAGACAAAATCGGCCATTTCAGGTGAGAGACTAATGGCAAACAGATCGGTTAAGGCTTGCCTTTCACGTTGTTCAGCGATTTGGAACATCATCATACCCAAGAGAGTAGTGCCAATGGGAGCCACCATGGGGAGTAAAATGCCAGCTCCGACAAAGCAACTATAGGTAACCAGGAACCAGGCGGGAGCTAATCCAACCATAAATAAGAGCCGTCCACCCAGGTTAAGCGGTCTCAGGATAAGGCCACTGCCAAAGGCCGATAGGATTACGAGTATCAGTGTCCAGCGATAGGGTAATGCTGTGAGAAATCGATCGTTAAGTAAGTTGTCGAGGAGGGCAGCATGAATATACACTCCAGAGGTGGGAATTCTCCTGGAAAATGGAGTTTTTAAGGGATCCTCGATGTTGCCCACAACGCCGGTTGCAGTGTACCCAATCAACACAATTTTGTTTTGAAGAGAGTTCAACACATCATCGTTGTTCATCACCGCTTGAAACGAAACTGTATGAACGCCTTGTTGGGATCTATTATGATTGCCTTTTCGAGTATGTACAGGAGCAGGCCAGTTAATCCAGGCAGGAGAGTGTTGATCAAACCGTTTCAGATTATCTAAAAATTGAATGGATATATCTTCCTGATGTGAATTATCTAAAAATTGAGCGGATATATCTACTGTGGATATCTGCTCTTGATTAACCACCCTGCTTATATTCTCTTGATATGTTTGCAATAGAGCAATGGAGAAACTTTCGACTGTTGTATCTTGGTGTCGCTCATAGAGAAATGCCTGGCGACTTACACCATCACTATCAGTAATGTGTTTTACGTGACCAATCCGTGCAAAATCATCCGTTGCCTGCAACAGCAGTGGAGAAATAGGGACTTGGTTACCCTGGTTGTCTCCACCAACGGCAAGGACGATGTTGCCACTATCTCGGATAGTTTCGCCCAGCTGAGTGTCTTCGATGGTGGGCTCAGCCATCAGAATATCAAAGCCTATTGCAGCAGGCTGAACCGTCATCAAATCTGTCAATAGTTTGCTATACAGAGAACGGCTCCATGGATAGCTACCATAGGTCGCTAAGCTAGCATCATCAATGGCAATCACCACCACTCGCTCATCCCACTGGAGTGGATGCAGTTGATTACGAGTATTAAACAAGCGATTATAGATACCCCGCTCAAGAGGAATCCAAAAACCTAGTAACGATAGCCCGATGCCCATGCCTGCTGCAGCTAACCCTGGAGCAACAAACAGGTATAACCACTGTTGCCTGGCTTTTCTTGAGATTAGCCTGGTTTTGAGCTTAGTTTTGAGCAGTTGTAACCAGCGTTTCATTCCTAATATTCCATGTCTATTATTCGGTAGCCCCTATATTTTTTACTTACCGATCAATATCGTGGGCTAGCCAACGATATAGACGATGCTCCCTAGTTTCCCCCATCGGATTTTTGACAGTCGCAATTACTCTATGGGTTCGTTTTTTGAGAGGAATATCTGCATTGAAACGACCAGATCGATCGATGACCACTTCAGTGTCTGCTACCAATAACTGATTCGCCGGATTAATCCGACCCTCTATGTGGAGTTGATTGTCTCTCCATTCGTACCGTGTCCATTGGATATCTAAGACTCTATCCAGGGGTTGTCCAGGAGAGGGGGGCTCCCCTGGACGGATAATGGAGACCATACCAGCTTCGACAGGGACTTCGACAGCCTGGGCGCTTGCTGCTACTTTGCCTTCTAATGTCGCCACCCCAGTTTTCCCATCTTCTGAAACTGATACCCCGAACACTGTACCCCGCACAGCCGCGATTCCGCTAGGCGTGTGCAGTTCTAATCGAGAGTTGGGGTTAGTAAACGGGCGTACCTGAACGCGTGCCTGTCCCCTTGGTACATCCAGAATTGTGACATGGGCTCCATCGGATAAAATAGTCAGGCGCTGCACCGTCATCCGGGTGTTTTGTGCCACGGCGATAAAGCTACTGCCCCCATCGATGGCGAGATTGGCACTGGAGCGGCGACCAGTAATGATACCGTGGCCTGCTGAAGTGAGCCGATCGCCCACCTGTGCTTGTTTTCTGTTATCCACCAGTGTAGTTACCCGACCCGAGAAGCGTCGCAAATGTAATGCGCGTTTGGTGGACGACTCGGCAACAGGCGTTAGCGATATACCAATAGTTGTTGCGGCTAAGAGAGTGCTGAATACTAGACGATTTGAAAATCGTAACTGTTTAGGGAGAGAGAGAGCCATTGTTTCCTGAAGCGTTTTTTAGTAGCAAGAACGGAGCCAGTGCCGGTAATAAAGTGAAAACTACAGAGAGTTTCTTTTTATACAGCTGTCATAGACTGGTCGAATCCGGAAGAAAGTAGGTTTTGCCCCTTGTTACAAGGTACAGATGCTGTTGTATGTCAGAGAGGGAAGTCTTTCCAGACGTTTGATTGTCACAGTATTGGTTCAGCCAAAAGACTATATTTCCTCAGTGATTTGTCGCTTGTTTTTGCTAGTTCATGATTAACTATGCAAGGGATCCAACCGTACAAACCTCTAAGCCTCTAAGCTTGAGCAATGCCTTCATGAATGGCGAATTGTTTCCAGCTGTCGGGACCCACTTCTTTCTCAAACTCATGGGCAATCCAGTCATCTCGTCTGCCTAGACGACGAGCGCTCTTACGCAAATAGTCAAGAATGGTGAGCTGTTGTTCCCAGCTGGGACGATGGCCATAGATGGAGCCGCGACACCATTCTGTTTGAGGCTTACGACCAGTGTGTTCAAAAAAGGAGCGTTCGGCCCAGGTTGGTGCATAATTGCTCTTAAAGGCGCGGCGTCGATGACCGTGAAACAATTGGACAAGGGTGGGAATATCGTTAATCTGGTGAGCCTGCTGCGACGAGTAAATTTGCACCATATCTTCTAACAGAATGGGGCGATCGCTAACCCACTGGTGACCGCATTCGGGACATTTAACAATAAAGGAATAGACGATTAAACCGCAGGCTGGACAGGGTTTTGTCGGTGCCTGACCCCCTTGCCCAGAAGACTGACTGCGGGTAGGAAGGGTATATTCTCGAATGTCTTCTGGGAAGCCAAGTCGTTCTAAATTACCCGCCTGATCAAGGATTATGCCATAGTGTTTTCCGGTTTGAGGAGAGATGCGCATTACCCGTCCCAATTGTTGAAAATGAAGCGCACTGGACTTGGTGGGCCGCAGCATCAGACCGACTTCTACGCTGGGTTCGTCAAAGCCGATGCTAATCACGTTGCAGGAAGTGAGAACCAGCAGCTCTGCGTTGCCCAGAGCATCATAGAGACGCTTACGTTCTTTGATGGGGGTGTTGCCATCGACGGTGTCAGCCGTAATCCCCGCTTTGCGAAATTCTTTGGCCACATTGCGGGCGTGTTCTACATCTACACAAAAGGCAATGGTGCGTTTCCCAGGCACCAGCCGCTGCCATTCTTCAACAATGCGTTCTACTAGCTCGGGGCGATCGCAAGCGGTTTTAAGGTCTTTTTCGTCATAGTCCCCGCCTTTAGTGCTCACCTTCTCCAGGTTGGCCATGCTATCCATGGGCATACTGAAATATTTGAGCGGAGCCAGATAGCCCATCTGCTGTAGTTCGCTGGGCACCGGGGATGCCACCAGGGTATCTAACACATCCCCCAGTTGTTCTCGACCCAGGCGCAGTGGCGTGGCCGTCATCACCAGGTGAACTGCATTGGGGTGGGTTTTATTCATCACCTGTTTGCCAATCTGGCTAAACATGGTGATGTGGCCTTCGTCGTAAAACACTACATCAGCCGGCCAGTTTTTCCACCAGCGTCGCTTGGCCATGGTTTGAATACTGGCAATCTGAATGGGGGCCTCAGGGTTTTCAGGCCAGCCAGCTTTAATAAATCCACAGTCCAGGCCAAAGGACTGCATTTTTTCGTAAGTCTGGCCCACTAGCACATCCAAATGCACTAGAAACATCAGCTTACGCCCGGCGGACTCGGCATGGGCACAAATTTGACCACTGATGATGGTTTTACCAGCTCCGGTGCCAGCGATAATGGCAATCCGGCTATGGCCTTCGTTGAGCTTGCGGTATAGATCGTTGACCAGGTCTACTTGGTAGGGCCGGAGCCTGGGGGGAGCAGCGGCTACTTTTGCTGGTGGAACATCTGCCGGTGCAGAGGCGGATGGCGGATGGTTGGGCACCTCGGACATGGTCGTTGACGTGAATCAGTGAATTAGCTCCTCACAGGGTAATGCATCTTGCGGAGAGGTGGGCGTTTGTGAAGAGGAGGATAAAGTTTGGACTAAGTTTATTGGATAAGGGTGGACGATCAATCACATGTACGTAACTATGACCACCAGGGGACAATGATTCTTGTGTGGGGATGTATCTACCGACAGTAATTCTATTAAATCGTGATTGCCGGTTGCTTTTTGGGTGACCGGTTTTTTGCTTGGTCTTCTGCAGTTTAGGCGCTGTTTACTCGTAAGACTTGGAAGGTCGTTAGTTTGTCTACGTTTGGAATTTATCAATCGCTTGCTCCTAAGCCTGCTGGGCCTCTTTTTGATGGGCGATAAAGGTGAGTAATGCTTGTTGGTGGGGGTGACCTAAGGGGCGGTCTTCTCCAAGTTTGGCAGAATATTTGTACCCCCGTTGGACATCCTCAATGGTGCAGAGTCCAATATCCTGGCCTTCGTTAAGCTCAAGTTGTTCTATGGGAACGGTTAGCTCGGCCTGATAAAAGTGTCGGATGACGCGATCATCTTCGGT
>JBCCJR010000196.1:0-9162 GCA_039045805.1 Cyanobacteria bacterium P01_C01_bin.118 | reverse complement strand
GCCACCAATATATTGGAGGCCAATTTCAATGGGCTCATAGTTAGGATGATCGTAAAAATTAGGATCCAGCTTAGCCTTGCCCGCCATGGCCTTACTGCCGATCATGGTGCGCTCTTCATCGGCAAACACGATCACCTCAATGGGGTGGTCGGGCCGAATACCATGGTCGTGCAGGGTGCGGGCCATCTCCACTCCGGCCAGTACACCATAGGTACCGTCGTAGATACCAGCATTGGGCACCGTATCCAGGTGGGAGCCAGTGGCCAGCGCTGGAGCATAGGGAAAACGTCCTTCGTAGCGACCAATCATATTAGCGGCGGCATCAATGGTGACGGTCATTCCCGCTGCTTCCATCCAGCTCTGCACCAGCTGCCGTGCTTCGCGATCTTCGGGGCCAAAGGCAAGGCGGCGCACACCACCGTTGGGTAAAGCACCAATGGCGGCCACATCCGCCATCATTTGTATCAAGCGCTCCCCGTTAATCTGCAGAGTTCCTAAGTTAACAGCAGTGGTACTTAGCATAGGCGTCCAGTCCCCAAGTGATTAATCACTCAATTTTTAACTTTGTTTAAAGAATATATTGTATGAATACCCCATCTGTATATCTGTAACGACAGTTACTCTAGGTTTCTGTAGCGTTAGTTACCCCAGATTTAAGTGGCCCCAAGACTTTTCTAGATAGGCTGTTGGTGCAACCCACGATGGGGTTTAATAAGCTTTGTTCATACTCAGCATGGCTGTTGCACTTTAGAGAAACTAGAGGTTCTATCGTGACGTGATTGCACATGCTGTTGTCATACATCAAGGAGAGACTACCCATGGTCGACAGCAACAAGATTGTGTTTATCTGTGGTTCGGCGCTACGGGGACAACCGGATCACGGTAATTTGCAATCGGCTACCTTTTTGAGAGAGGCCAAAACAACTGCCAGCTACCGTTTACATGCGGTTAAAGATGGATGGCATCCCGGTATTTATGGGGTGGAGTCGGGGGGGATTTCTATCCCCGGTGAGCTATATGAACTGACGGCTGAACAGTATGACTATCTGGTGTCTACAGAACCGCCTAATATGTATCCGGCAGAGGTGAGTTTAGAGGATGGGGGAAGTGCGATCGCAATGCTTTATCCTCAAACTCTAATCGAAGAAAACAACTGGCCCGATATTTCCCACCACGGCGGCTGGGCCGCCTACAAAGCTGCGCAAGCATAGCTCCTATGCAGTATCTAAAGCTAAAAGACGAGATCTCTTCCCTCCGGGGTAGGTTAACCGCTAGCGCTAACTCTCGAAAACCCACCCTGCCCGTTGAGCACCCCCTCCCAAGAGGGGATTTTACTCTTCTTGTTAACAAACTCTTTTTCCTACAACAATCTCTACCCCTCCTCAACAAACCATGGGAAAAGCCCTATTCAAATAGGACTTACTAGAACACAACAAAACACCTCAGATAACCCATAGCTACCCAAGGTGTTTGTTGTTGTTATTAAGGATTGATTGGCCTCTTATCCAACAGTCTTTTTACGGCTACGCTTAATCAAAGCGGCTGACCCTAACAGACCTAGCAGGATAGAAGGCTCAGGCACATCCTGGGCATCTTCACTGACATCTACAGCACTACTCTGAGCGATGACTAGATCTGAAGTGGTGACTGAGATTGCTCCCCCTGCAGATGTGCTAGCCACAATCACCGGCTGATCGGTCCCAGATGGCGGCAAAGCAACTGTAATGGGAGGCTTAACAACAGTCGTTTCCACTGTCGATGCAACCGTTACCACAGGAGGCGTAGTAGCTTCACTGCCTGCATCAACGGTTGGAATTTCAGTCGCAGCTTCACTGGCTGACACCTCACTAGCCAACGACGTACTAAAGATAGGGTCTTCTTGACCGTTGATGGCAACTTCGATGAGTCCATCAGTGACGGTAGCATCTAGCCCAGTGCCCGTGGGGTCAGCGCCGATGGGATTGGTAATGGCGCTAAACTTGCTTACGTTTACCGTAACCAGCTCAAATGTTTCGCCAAATAGGCTGGCCAATGCGGCTGTTTGCTGTAGGCTTGCGATCGCAGCCGTTGTTTCTGCATCCAGGGCAATACTGGAGTTAGTCAGCAGTCCGTTGGTAAGGGTAATAAACTCACTAAGCACCAGGCTGACGCCATAGCTAACGTTACCGTCTAGCAAACAAGTGGTTAATAGACAGCTTTCAGCTACCTGAGTATTGTAGCCATCCACGATAACGGCATTGGTGACATCGTCATAGCTGATGGTAAAGGGACTGAGGGGCAGGGTGAAATCCTTAGAGACCAGTTCACCGCTGCCTTGAAAATTATCAATGGTAAATAGGTTATCGACCGACGTCACCACCTCAGTGGACGTCAGACCATAATCACCAAGGATGGCGTCCAGCATGGACTCATAGGAACTGCCAAGCAAGGCATCATTAAGCAAACCGTCGTCTAGAACTACGCTACCGTCAGTAAACTGAGCCGGATCGTCTAAAACGGTAAAGCTGCCTGTCACACCCGTTGCGTCTACCCGTACGCTACTGGGCACAGTGACACCACTGAATGCATTACCGGCTAGCAGGGGATTAAAGGTAACCTGCAAATCACTATCCACCTGGTACCCAAAGGTGAGGGTGCCAGCGTGGGCTGGGACTGCAGTCAGTAAGCCGATGGCAGAAAAGGCTGCTCCAGCGGAAATCAGCAGTTTATTCAAGGTTCTTGTTTCTCCCTTACAAAGGCGACGATGTTCAGCAGATGTCCGTAGGTCTATCTGTATTTCAGGTTTTAGCTTACCGGAATGAGTTTGAAGTTAGGGGAAACTGCCCTCTAGCTTTACTGAAGCTTTAGTAAAAAGACGGCATGGGAATCCTTATTTTGCCGATAACTAAAGTACACGAAAATCTCAATTTCAACAATTTTTCAGAGATTTTTGCAGTTTTTTGGGATTTTTTTTTGCAAAAAGCCGAATGCGATACGACACGCTCTTACCTATCTGCTCAATCGACATGTTAGAAGGCTTGGTGATTAATAACCTTATCGGAATACTGTTTTATGATCCCAAACAAATTCATCAAAAGTAATGGGTTGCTGCTTTCCAATTTTAGTAACCGCATTGGTGATATTGGGTTTTCCTTCACTAGCAACTTGCCAAGATGTTGTTACTGCCTCAGCATACCACTCTGAAACACCAGCTCGAATTAAGGTCTGCTTAAAATTAAACGGAGAAGCATTAATGTAAGTAATCTGTTGATTGGTGACTGCAGAAAGCTTTTTAGCAATCTCTTGTAATGAGAGTGGTTCTAAACCTGTTAAATTATACGTCTTGCCTTCATAGCTCTCTCCTTGCAAAATAGCAGATCCAACACGCACAACATCACGAATATCTATGGGTGCGGTTTTTGCATCTTTCATAGGTAGAGACAATATACTCTTTGTCTTGATCTCATGCGTAAACCATAGGAAGTTTTGCATAAACGAGTTTGACTGCAATATTGTAAATTTGATACCAGATTGTTTGAGGTACTGCTCCGCAATAGCGTGTTGCTTAAAAAACTGGCAGGACGATGCAAGATCGGCTTTAACAGTAGATAGTTTGACAATATGCTTGATTCCGGTCAGTTTGGCTGTCTGATAGAGTTGAATCTCTTGCTCTGCTTGATTAATAGTATTGGGAGGAATTGAAAAAAGGCGGTCACACCCTTGCAAGGCAACATCTAAACAATCTGGTTGATTAAGATCTCCTGAGCAAACAGATGCTCCTAACGACTGAAGGCTTGCTGCTTTTTTCGAATTTCTAACCAGCACTTTAACTTGTTCGCCTGATTGTATGAGCGATTCAGCCAACTTGTGCCCAACTCTCCCTGTTGCCCCTGTTATGAGAATCATAAAGTTTTCCGTGCGGAGATTTCTGGCTAAAGAATGACAGATTCATGAGCTAAAATGAGCCTTACATTCAGAGCAACATCGTCACGGGAAGCTTATGAGAATCGAGAGTGGGAGCTATAACGCTCATAAATAAATACGTCTAAAAAAGGGAAAAAGCAATAAGGGAGCTATAGGAAATAAGCAGTCCTCTTTTTTGTAGCCTTCCGAGAACGCTACTCTGAGACTCTGGCTCAGGGTAACAACGACGCCAAAGTCTTCTATGCAAACGATGGTAAAGAAACAACCTTAGACATCAGGCTTTAATTAGGTCCTGTTCTTTGCCGTACAGACATTTATTGGAAATACCATAAACCATAAAGACATGACAATGATTATCATTTTTAGGAATCTTACATCATTTTTGCCAAAATAGACGCGATGCTTCTCTGGAGCGGCTTTGCCTTTCTTGAATGCCCTATGGACTGCGCTGACCTATCAGGTCGCAAACAATAACTCAGGTTTATTAATTCTTTGGTCTTTATGAACCCTGTGGAGTTCGGAGTACTCTGCGAGAAGAGCAAAGCTCTACGGAATTCAGAATACTTGTCCCTTCCAACTTCCGACTTCCGACTTCCAACTTCAATCATCTGGCTCATCAAGATGTTCAGACGCTTCGCGGTAAAGATTAAAAATATGTTGATCCTTAAGACAATAAATAACGTTTCGTCCTTGTTTGACATAACGCACGAGTCTCATAGTGCGTAAGATACGCAATTGATGAGAGACTGCAGAGTCTGTCATCTCGACTGCTTCGGCTAAATCACGCACACGCATTGATTGCAAAGCAAGGGCCGACAGAATTCGCCAGCGATTCGGATCGCCGAGAACTCCGAAGAACTCTGCCATTCGTTGCGCCTTTTCCAGACTCAGAATTTGCTGAATGGGTAGGTCTTCATGGAGGCAGCTCTGAGTCCCCGATAGGCCAGAGGAAGGTGGGTTGGCGGAGTGTTCAGAGGGCATGCTCGCGAAGGTACAACCAAAATTTACAGCTAAACCGCGTCCCGTAGTTTCCTCTACAGAAAAACAACCGTTCTGGACGTGGACAAGCTTGAGAAACATCAAGCTTGCTCAGCTTAACATTTGAACACTTGTTCATGTGTTACTGTAAATATATGAACAAATGTTCAGTCTTTAGTTCACTACACTGAGTGGATAAACATTCAAAGTTCACAATAATTGGAGGCAAAGATGGTTTGCAAAATTCATGAGAATCACGATCACACCCATGGTCCAGGCTGTGGTCACACCGCCATCAAGCATGGCGATCACATCGACTATCTCCACGATGGGCACCTTCACCATCCCCATGGGGATCACGTGGATGAGCATGTAATCGAGGTGACTGATATGAATCCAAACAAATGTACTGAAGGCCATGACTGCACGGGGCATGACGCCGACCATGTACATGGACCTGGCTGTGGCCATGAAGCAGTTCCCCATTGTGACCACACCTGCTATCTCGTTGATGGCCATCTGCACTATCCCCACGATGGACACTGCGATAATCATGGTCCGGTTGAGCTGTTGGTTAGTTAGTGTAGCGTCAACATTAAAAATTGGGATTCTGCCTGCTTACGAACCATCCTGTAGGGGCATTCCCTTGTGGGTGCCCTGGATATCGGAGGCAGACAACCAGGATTTCCTATAATGTCGTAAGGAGTACAGGGCGATACCTGATCAATGGGAGAATCTCCACAGTTTGCGGAACACGATAGATCGTTTACAGCTTATCCTTTTGTTGAGCCAAAGCCCTTTGCCTCTCCATAATTCACGGTTCTAAAGGAAAGTTGACCGTTCCCAGGACTGAATAATGCGTAAGTAGACTTTCCAGGAATGCGACCCACTGAACCGACGCCAACAACCCGGCGAGGTGTTTTTCCGTAATCCTGAGGGGTTTGCTCACCGTCCAGGGTGATTACGGTAGACCGTAGCTCCACCGGGGTGACCGAGCATTCAAAGGTGAGACCCGAGCGGCCGCAAAAGAGATAGTTAGCATCGGCGCGAATTAAGCGATCGCAAAGTTCAATCGCCGGAGTATCAGGCGTAAGCTCATCGGCATAGCCGACAGTGCTGCCATGGATTAGTAAACAGTCGAGTTCATGGAAGCCAAAGTGTTGCGATCGCAACCACCGTACCGACTCCCGTGATACCGATTCCCACAGAGCCTTTACCCCATCACTGCCCACTTTCTCCATCAGTTCCGGTGCATCTTGCAGCCCGCTCACCCCATGCAAACTAAAACACTGTTCTTCCCACCAGCCCACACACACCTGGGGTTCTAACTCCCCCGGTCGAGGAAACTGCAGCCGTTGAATCACCGCCTCATTATCGCCCTGGAGACCAACCACATCTCCCAGGATATAGAGATCGCTCACCGCTTGCCGCCGAATATCTTGCAGCACCGCTTCATAAGCCGTTAGATTTCCTTCAATGCTGCTTAAGATCGCCCACTTCATCGGGTTTCTCCCTGTTGTTTTGCCGCCCCCCTACCGTTCACATACATGGCTCGGATCGTCCGCCCGCTCTGCAAACTCCATGCCCCGTGCTAACCGCCAGGCAAAGATAGAGGGCAACCCCTTTTCGAGAATAGCCTGACAGGTTTTTTCATAATCATAGGCGACCTCCCGTAGGCTCACCTGGGTTGTCTCCGTGTCGTAGAGAACATAGGTGGCATTGGGACGACCATGGCGAGGTTCGCCCACAGAGCCTGCATTAATAATGCGTTTTAGTGATGCCTGAAACTGTTGGGGAGACTCTGCTTGAGCTGGACTTTTTACCGTCACCGACAGTTTGGCATCCGCTAACTCTCGCACATAGGGAACATGGGTATGACCACAGAACAACACATCAGCATCGGCAGAGAGAATCCGTTCTAGCGCCGCAAAGCCATCCATGCTGGGCAACAAATACTCATGCTGGCTGTTAGGACTGCCATGGACAAAACAAAGATTATCCCGTTTTAACGACAGAGGTAATGTGGCCAGATACTCCCGTATATCAGGTCGAATCTCATTGTTGGTCCATTCATGGGCCAGTTTGCCCCGCTGCTCTGCCAGCTGTGAGGGGTAGCTACATTCACAGGCATTTAACCCCTCCACAATATCCTCATCCCAACAGCCCTGGCAGGATGGAATCTCTAACGAACGAATCCGATCCACTACCTCATTAGGATCAGGGCCATAGCCCACCAGATCCCCTAGACAATAAATCTGGTCAGCTTTCTGAGCATCAATGTCTGACAGCACCGCATTCAGCGCCTCATTGTTACCATGAATGCAAGAGATTACTGCGAGTTTCATACCACCACCCCTTGCTCAGTCTCTGCTTGTATAGTCTCTGCTTCTGATTGTAATTGTTGGTACTGCCGCTGATACTGGAACAACACATCATCGGCTAAACAAGATGCCAGTAATGTTTGAGCAATTGTTTTTTGCTCTAAACTGTGACCTACAATTTCCAGACCGCTAAAGCGATCGGGACGTCCCTGTAGCCAGCGGGGTAATTTTAATTCGGTGTATTCAATGCCCGGTAATCCTTCGACAAAGTCAACATAAAATGCTTGACCATCCGGCATTTCAAAAATGCCTTTTAAGCGCATCACCTGACCGTAGGCTCCGCCCGTCAGCTCAATCAACACCCCGTCCAGGCTAGGGGGATCAAACACCTGCCCCGTCAGGGGTGATTTCCATATGGTGGATAGTTTGTCAGCATCCAATGCCTGACTATGATTACTGGGTATCACTTCATCTGCCCAGTCATGCCATTCAGATTTTTCCAGGCCAGGAGGTACGATAGCGATCCGCCGCCCAGGCAACGCGGCTAAAAACGGTGACTTCAAATCCAGATGAAAGCCTAACTCTATAAAAACCTGGGCCTGGTCAGGCAAGTCGGTCAGCACGGTGGCAGCCCGATCGTCCGAAATGATCGACACCCAGGGGAAGCCATAGCCAATCCAGGCTAAATCAACAGATTCCTGCGCCCCCGGATGCAGATAAAACAGAGAACGCGAAGCGTCTTTGAGAAACTGGCTAATCCAGGTGGTTTTACCCACCCCAGGAGGACCAGCCACTAACGTCAGGTCGAAGGATTGCATAGAGCGCTAACAGTCTTTAAGGTCAGACGTTTGGTTCAAAGCTTAGCTTGACGGTTTACAGCTAGGTTTGCATTATAGTGCTAGAACGATAATCATTCTCACTTTTTAGGTTTATTTATGGTTGATGCCGCTGCGCTGCCCACGACGATTGATCTGGCGATTGTGGGGGCAGGTCCCCAGGCGTTGACCTTGGTAACGCATCTGCTGCAAAAGAAGCAGTCCATGCGTAAGCGCTTTGTGGTGCTCGACCCAACAGGGCAGTGGCTGCAGCAATGGCAACATCAGTTTGCAGCTTATGAGATTCCCCATTTGAGATCGCCCGTGGTCCATCATCCCGACCCTAACCCCCACGCCTTGCGAGCATTTGCCGAATCAAGGGCCAACGAGCTGTTCCCACCCTATGATTTACCAGGCACTCAGCTGTTTCAAGACTTTTGCCAGGAGGTCATCCGCCGCTGGCAGTTGCAAGATCGGGTGATTCCAGCCCAGGTAGAACACATAGAGCCCATCCGCCAAAAGGGACAACGATTTCAATTGACCATGACCGATGGCCAGGTTTTGATGGCTAGGCGAGTGGTGCTGGCCGTTGCTGGTGGCGTTCCCCATACACCTGACTGGTCAAAAACACTGCCCAAACCCTATCCCTCCGAGCGTTTGTACCATTCCCATCAGGTCGATCTGCGCAGGTTGCGGCTCCGGGGAGAACGAATTTTGATTGTTGGCAGCGGTTTAACGGCGGGGCATTTGGCGCTGGGTGCGATCGCACGGGGTGCCCAAGTGTTAATGATGGCTCGCCGCACCTTTTATGAAAAGCTGTTTGATGCTGACCCTGGTTGGCTGGGACCTAAATATCTCAAAGGGTTTTATGCCGAATCTGACTGGCAAACTCGCTGGCAGATGATTCGAGATGCCCGCAATGGTGGCTCCCTGACACCGGCTGTGCTGACAAAATTGCGACGTCTACAACGAGATGGCAAAATCTCATTTTATGAACAGTGCGAAGTGCACTCTGCCACCTGGAAGGAAACGGCATGGAACGTTGTTTGCAACCACCCAGAGGCCCACGATTGTATCACCCACCTTCCCATTGACCGCATCTGGCTAGCAACAGGCAGTACATTGGATGTTAATCATTGGCCGTT
>JBCCJR010000195.1:0-9190 GCA_039045805.1 Cyanobacteria bacterium P01_C01_bin.118 | reverse complement strand
GGTAGATGCACCCTGATGTCTGACTCCTAAGCTCTTTGCGGGCCTGGGAGTTTTTTTTTGCTTCAGCCTAGGCGAAATAGCCTAAATTTTGCTGTCGTCCGGACTTAAGGGGGGACGGGTTGGACAGTTATCTGGTAGATGCACCCTGATGTCTAACTCCTAAGCTCTTTGTGGGCCTGGGAGTTTTTTTTGCTTGCTTATGCGATCCGTGATAAACATCAATGACAACATTATTGGTAGATGCATAAGAGGCCAACTCGATGGCAAAAACGCGCATAGGATTATTATTTGGTGGTTGCTCTGGTGAACATGAGGTTTCTATTGCTTCAGCGCAAGCGATTGCTCGGGGCTTGGGTTTAAAGGGTAATGCTGAAAAGTATGAAGTGGTGCCCGTCTATATCCGTAAGGATGGCGTGTGGGAGCCGGATGCCCAAGGGGTTTTGACTTCAGGTATTCCCCTTGTCGCTGAAGAGAAAGCGATTTCAATGGCAGAGCGACTTCCCTCTGTTATGGATGTGGACATTTGGTTTCCTGTCCTCCATGGTCCCAATGGCGAAGACGGGACAATTCAGGGGGTATTTGAGCTGATGCAGATGCCCTATGTGGGGTGTGGGGTACTGGCATCGGCTGTGGGCATGGATAAGTTGGCTATGAAGTCTGCGTTTGCTCAGGTTGGGCTGCCTCAGGTGAAGTATATGGAGGTATTGCGATCTCAGGTGTATTCCAATCCCTGTGTTTTTCCAAAACTCTGTGACGACATCGAAGAAACCCTGGGCTATCCCTGTTTTGTAAAGCCGGCTAACCTGGGCTCCTCTGTGGGCATCACTAAGGTAAAGGATCGTCAGGAGCTAGAATCGGCTTTAGATAATGCTGCCAGCTATGATCGCCGCATTATCGTGGAAGCTGGTGTGGTAGCCCGCGAAGTCGAGTGTGCCATCTTAGGTAACGATAATCCCAAGGCCTCGGTCGTGGGTGAAATTAGCTTTAATGCAGATTTCTACGATTATGAAACCAAATACACAGATGGCCAGGCCGATTTAGCGATTCCTGCACCGCTCCCAGCCGACATTATCACTAAGATTCAAGGGCATGCTCTTCAGGCATTTCAAGCAATTGATGGAGCTGGTCTATCGCGGGTGGACTTTTTCTATGTAGAGGCCACTGGTGAAGTCATTATTAATGAAATCAATACGTTTCCAGGCTTTACGGCCACCAGTATGTACCCAATGCTATGGCAGGCCTCGGGAGTAGACTTTGATCAGCTGGTGGATCAGCTAATCAAGCTTGGGTTTGAACGTACTGGGTCAGCCCGCTGATTGAGACCGCTTTAATATTGCAGAGGCATTAAAGGGGGGGACGCTTGTTGCCCTCAATAGCTCTATAAACTTTCTAAGAATACTAGTAAATCAGCCATATCCTGCGTATTTGGTTGGAACTGTGGCATTGGAGGAGTTTTACCACTAATCACTTGCTTGATCAATGAAACCTGCGATTTGCGTTCAGAAACATGCTGCAGATCAGGACCAACCTCGCCGGTCCCCTTCAGACCGTGGCAAGTGGCGCAATTTTGCCAAAATAGCTGCTGCCCTCGCTCAAGATTTCCCGTAGTGGCTAAAACATCATGAACATAGGGATCTGAAACCTGGACTCGATGGATGCCCCAAATTACAAGAACGACACATAGAAAAATGGTAGCTGCTGCTAGAGCAAACTGAACAACCAGTCGATTATCTTGTCGATCTATGGCTGGCTTCGGTAGAGCTGGGCTGTCAATCGCGTTTTGGGTCACAGGCAGAACGTAACACTTCGTTATTACGCATATGATACATAGTTTAAAGTTTCCTCAGGAGCCAACGCAAGCAATTTCAGCTTGAAAACGATTGAAAAATCTATAGCTTTCATTAAGCTATCCCTATTTAGGGGCTAAACTTTGGCGTTTGGATGAGTCTGATGGAGTTTTTGAGATGGAAAAATTGGTTTAGATTTATCGAGTACTAGGCTCATTTAATGGAATGCCCTAATATAAAGGAAGAAGAAGTAATGTATAGCACTGCTTCTACGAGTTTTACTAAATCTGTAAGTTGTTGAGGAAAGGCGGCGTGATTGAACCTTTACTATTAGGGATTGTTTTAGGCCTCATTCCGGTAACCTTGGCCGGTTTGTTTGTGGCAGCTTATATGCAGTATCGCCGTGGCGATCAGCTGAATTTCTAGATTTTGATTGATAACAATTTTTTTGGAGCCAGTGCTTTTTGCGAGCGCTGGTTTTTTATTTTGTAATCAGACCTGCCGCCAAACGAGCCGTTCCGTAGGCTGCTTCGGTGTGTAAGGGGGGCATGATTTGGATACCTAATGCTTGCGATCTCAACCGCTGCCAGGCCTGATTTTTTGCCCCGCCTCCTGCTGTATAAACTTGCTGGATAGTCCCGGCCCCTAAGTCCTGGAGTTTTTGATAGCCGAGGGCTTCGATCTGGGCCATACTTTCCAATAATCCGTGGAGAAACCGTACTGAGTCAGCGGGACGAGGAGAAAGTTTAGAGGCTAGCTGTGGATCATTAATGGGAAAGCGTTCCCCTGGTTTTAGTAAGGGATAGTAATCCAGCCCACTGGACTGGCTAGGATCGATCAGCTGACTTAGGGAGTTTAGTTCCTCATCATTAAAGTAATGGCGTAATACAGCTCCGCCAGTATTCGAAGCTCCCCCAACTAACCATTGGTTGCCAAGACGATGGCTATAGATGCCGCTGGCGGTATCGGTGATGGCGACGGGGCTCAGCAGTTTGAGTGCCAGGGTAGAGCCGAGGGACGTGACTGCATCCCCTGGTCGATGGGCCCCACTGGCGAGAAAGGCTGCGATGCTATCGGTGGTGCCGGTTTTGATGCTGCACTGTTCAGGCAACCCTAACTGTTGGGCCACATCGGGTTGGATCGGACCAATGATCTCGCCAGGAGCAAGTACTTTAGGTAACCACGGTGCTACTTTGAGGCAAGTGAGCCAGTCGGGGTAGCTCAGGGACTGGGGCTCATATCCGAGTTTTAGGGCATTGTTATAGTCGCTGATGCCGGGTTTCCCATGGAGTAGGCTGCTGAGCCAGTCAGCCTGATGTACCAAATATTGCGCTTTGCTAAGGACGTGAGCTGGTAAATTGTTCAGCCACCATAGTGCTTTGGCCAGACTAGATGTGGTGCTGTGGGCGGGGCTAGTGATTGGAGGAATGGTAGGAATGCCGCCACGGGCATCGTTGTAGAGAATGGGGCTGGTGAGTGGGGTGTGGTTGCGATCGCACAGTAAAACGGTGGCCGATGTGCCATCAATGGCGATTGCCTTAATCTGCTGTCTCACCTGCCGATCAATCTGGCTGATGACAGACCATAGGGTTTGCTGCCATCGGTCGGCATCAGGTTCTTGGGTCGGATATTGGCAGCGGGCTTCGGCTGCAGTTTGGCCGTTAGCATCAATTGCGATTGCCCGTGCTCCCGAGGTACCAAAATCAATGCCTAAGTAATACGTCACCAGATTTGATTTATTTCATTTCAATATAAAGAATTCCATCAAAAATGCGGCACTTGGAACAAGCGCCGCACTAAAACCTAGTTCAACTTAATGATGTAGCGCCTAAACACTAACCTCGCCAAGTTCGCGAGCAAGATGATCAAAGGGGGTATCTATAAATGATGCGTCCTCAATTCCCTGGGCCATGAGCTGTTCTTTCAGCACATCCTTCATGATCTGGATTCCAATTACCGTAGGGCCAACGGGTACCTCCAGGGAGTTATAGGTCTCACGTAGACCATTTAAAACCCTCTCTGTCAGAACATCGCAGTTGCCAGCCACTAGAGCGTAGCTGCTATAGCGGAGATAATAATCTAAATCCCGCAGACAAGCGGCATAGCGTCGGGTGGTATAGGAATTACCGCCGGGACGAAGTAATTCAGGTATCCGCTCGTACAGTTCAGCGGATGTAGCTTTCACTAAGCTAGATGCATTGGCGCTGATATAGGCAGCAGCCTTAACTCGATCGGCACCACTACCAAAATAAGCCCTCAAAGAATCGATGGCGTCGCGATCGAGGTAACGACCGGTGATGTCGTAGGTGCTGATTAAACCCGTCACCGTATCCCGCATGAAATCTTTCTCCCAGTGCGATTAATGTGCGACTCAAAAAATCAAGTAGGAACTTGTACCAAGCTAACGGCTTGTAACCAAGTTAAGGACTTGTAACCAAGCTAGGGGGAAAGTTCTCACGTAGTTGGTAAGCTCTGGCTTACCAACCGTTGGCACGAACCAGTAGCATGACCCAAATATGAGAACAAGCTCAAGATCGATCCGACTACTTGTCTAGACATTTTCTGACGTATGTTGCTGGCATTTTTAAACTCCGAAACCCGTTCAGAGACAATACTTGCCAATGCTCAGATGCCAAAACTTAGTCTACCACGGCAGCTTAAACAGCAGGCGAAACAGCAAATGTAGACATTGTTTGGTAAGGAGTTTTTTTACAATACGAAACTTTTCGTAATAATTGGGCTACTGCAGCGACGCACGAAAAATTTTGAAGACACTTGCATTGCGATGCTCAGGAGTCGTTGTGTTCTAAATGTAGGGTGATGTATGCAAGTTTTACATTAGATTTACTAGAGAAAACTTTAATTTGTAACAAGAGATACAATCGCTTGGAGTCACTGTTTTTAGGATCATCCAAGTCTACATACGGTAAATACTGAGGTTTTCCTCAGTTTTCAGGCATCGTATGTGATATCTCTTAGGCTTTTGACACCAAATTTGGTTCAAAAGTCTTTTGGAAAGTGAGCTAATCGTGTACGGTCAGAGCCTGCTAAGTATGCCTTACCTCCCCTTAGAAATATGGAAAATTTCTAACAGGTAGCCATTTTTAGCCACACTCATTGTTTAATACTTTGGCCGTTCAACGTGTTGGCCTGTCTGTACTAACAAAGCCCACATTTCCCTTAAGAATGTTCGGTGTTGCTGGTTCCTGGTATGAATCGCGTCCTGGGATGTTCTTTATTGATGACGCTCTCGACTACAAGCTATGCCCCAATCAGCAACGACATTTTGAAAACGGCTCTAGTGAATGCATAGAAAGGAGTGATTCATGGCTCAGACTGCCGCAGAAGTTTTGCAGATGATCAAAGATCAAGACATTCAGATGATTGATCTTAAATTCATCGATTTGCCAGGTATCTGGCAACACCTTACGGTGCATCGTAGCCAAATTGATGAGAGTAGCTTCACTGACGGTGTTGCTTTCGATGGATCTAGTATCCGTGGTTGGAAGGCGATCAACGAGTCAGATATGTCCATGGTGCCCGATCCTACGACTGCCTGGATCGACCCTTTCATGAAAGAGCCTACCCTCAGCATGGTGTGTTCCATTAAAGAGCCCCGTACGGGTGAGTGGTATGACCGTTGCCCCCGGGTAATTGCTCAGAAAGCTTTGAATTACCTGAAGTCCAGTGGTATTGGTGATACGGCTTACTTTGGTCCTGAGGCTGAGTTTTTTATCTTTGATGATGTTCGCTTCGACACCACCGCTAACTCCAGCTACTACTATGTGGACACAGTAGAGGGCCGTTGGAATACCGGTCGTGAGGAAGAAGGCGGCAACCTGGGCTATAAGCCTGGCTACAAGGGTGGTTATTTCCCGGTATCTCCCACCGACACTTCCCAGGACATGCGGACTGAAATGCTGTTGACGATGGCAGACTGTGGTGTCCCCATTGAGAAGCACCACCATGAGGTGGCAACCGGTGGTCAGTGTGAGCTAGGTTTTCGTTTTGGTGAAATGATCCAGGCGGCTGACTGGTTGATGACCTATAAGTATTGCATTAAGAACGTTGCCAAAAAGTACGGTAAGACTGTGACGTTTATGCCTAAGCCTTTGTTTGAGGACAATGGTTCCGGTATGCACACTCACCAGTCTATTTGGAAAGATGGTCAACCTCTAATGGCCGGTGATATGTACGCTGGTTTGAGTCAGTTGGCAACTTGGTACATTGGCGGTTTGCTGAAGCATGCGCCTGCTGTGCTGGCATTCTCTAATCCCAGTACCAACTCCTATAAGCGTCTGGTCCCCGGTTTTGAAGCGCCCGTTAACTTGGTGTACTCCAACGGTAACCGTTCTGCGGCTATTCGTATTCCTCTATCTGGCGATAGTCCTAAGGCCAAGCGTCTGGAGTTCCGTTGTCCTGATCCCACTTCTAATCCTTATCTGGCCTTTGCTGCCATGCTATGTGCGGGGATTGATGGTATCAAAAATCAGATTGAGCCTCCTGCGCCGATTGATCAGGATATCTATGAGCTCAGCCCTGAAGAGTTGGCTAAAATTGCCTCTACCCCAGGCTCTCTGAAGGAAGCCTTATCTGCACTAGAAAGTGATCATGACTTTCTAACGACAGGTGGCGTATTCACCGAAGACTTCATCCAGAACTGGATTTCTTATAAGCTAGATACTGAAGTTATCCCCATGGATATTCGTCCTCATCCCTATGAGATAGCGCTTTACTACGATTGCTAATCGTTCGGATAAATTCTCGTGATGAAGCACCAGCCCAAAGGGCTGGTGCTTTTTGTTGTGTCTAAATGCCGCGCTAGCAACATTCATAAATATTTGTGATTCCAGTTATAAAACTGTATCCATTTATACTGAATTTTTGTCTATAATTGAAATTAAAAGCATGTTTGACACTGGTCTGATGCTGTTGGTTTACTTCTTCAGGAGGTCAATAGGTATGTCTATTCAAGAATCCACTAGATTACGTATCGTCAGTAATCGTCATGCTATGACTAATCGGCAGCGGTCTTTGTTGAGCCGGGCTGCTTCTGATGTAGGGATGCCTATGGAGGCGATTGGTGAAGGTAGTCGCATTCAAGGTAAACCCAGGTACGATGTGCAGCGAGCCTATGGTCGTAGCAGTGCAGCGATGAGCTAATGCGGCATTAATCGGTACGAAAAAGTGAATACTGTGGACCCAGGGTGCGATCTCACCCTGGGTCTTGTTTTATGGCGTTATCAACCGTTTACTTTTGTCGAGTAGCCATGAAGATTTGAAAATAAGCGGTACAAAATGTTAATTTGCGGGAGTCTAGACCTATGAACTCTGTTGATAGGGTTAGTGCTCTGCGTTCCGTTATTCCGCCAATTCGCACTTAAGTATTTTTATGGCTGCGTTAGTTAATCCTGCTGCCGTTTTCACTGGCCAATTTGCCCATCCCAAAAAAGTAGTCATGATCGGCGACAGCTTGGTCTATGGCTATGGTGACACTGAAGGAGGAGGCTGGGTTGAACGTCTGCGTCGTCAATGGATGGATCCAGCTCATCCGGGTCCCATTATCTACAATCTGGGAGTGCGTGGGGATGGTGTCCAGCGGGTGTCGGCCAGGTTAGAGCGTGAATTTGAACTGCGCGGTGAGTTACGGCGACAGGTGCCTGATTTATTGGTTCTATCAGTTGGGTTGAATGATAGTGCCCGTTTGGGACGACCCAACGGTCGACCGATGACGGATGAAATGACGTTTACAAGGGAGTTAAATGGTTTGCTGGACCAGGCCATCGAGCTATGCCCGACATTTTTTGTGGGGATGGTGCCTGTGAATGAAGCCGCCATGCCCTATGCGGATATTTTGCATTTCTCAAATACTGATCAGGTCCATTACAACCAGATGACGCGCCAAGCATGTGAAGTGCGTCAGATTCCGTATTTAGATCTTTTCCAACGTTGGCGTGCTCAGGGCCAGGTTTGGTGCCATGAACGTCTTTCTAGTGATGGGTTACATCCTAATGTTTTGGGATATCGTACCCTTATGGATGATGTTGTGAGTTGGACTCCCTTGATGCAAGCGCTAGGGTAGCCCTCGACTTGTTTCTCAAAATTTATCCGATACCAAAGTTTAGGGAGTGAATGCTCCGGTCACTGTTGTGCATAGCTCAGAGTAGTCTGTAAGCCTATTGTTGGTGGCTGAAGTAGTTACTGAATCAGGTTCTCGGACCAATCATCGCCGACTCGGATGGTAATATCCGAATCCAGATCGCCGGTGGAGTCAGCGACAACTTTGCCTGAACCCAAGACAGCTTCTACAAAATCCGCACCATTAATATCACCTCTTTGGGCAATAATGGCAGTCTGATGATGAAAGTCTGGCCAGTCTTTGATCAGATAGACGTTACGAAAGCCCTCTTCCCGCAGGTGGTCTACAACCGCCTGGGCCATATAGGGTTCCCTTGAGGCATTTTGAACCGCAATCCGAAGACGACTAATGGACCGACGGGGGCGCTCATTGGTAGCTAAAACGGCCTCCGGCGGTTCTGTATCAAAGAACTGCTCCATCACATCATTGGTGTTGGTGGTGTCGGCAATCCAGTAGCTGGCCCGATATTCTGTGGGAGCGCTAAACCGGCCTGGCAACATCACCATGTTGAGGGACTCTCGCTCAAGTTGGAGACCAAAACCGGCCAATGCCAGAATTTCTTCGGTGGATAAATTGGTGTCGATATGGCTCTGGAGGATGCGAACGATCTGGGGTAGCTGAGTGATCACTTTGGGATTGATCATGCGATCGCGCAAAGCCTTGAGTAAAACTTGCTGTCGCTGTACCCGGCCAATATCCCCCAGGTCATCCTGCCGAAAGCGGGCAAACTGCTCAGCTTCGTCACCATTCAGCGTTTGCCAACCAGGTTCTAAATCGATCACCAGTCCTTGCGTTTTGTCCTCATACTGCATCGCCTGAGGGACAAACACCTCTACACCACCGATCAAATCAACAATTTCTCGAAAGGCTGCTGTACTTACCCGCACATAGCGGTCAATCTCAATTTGGTTAAAGTTATAGCTGACGGTTTGCGCTGCAAGCTCGGCCCCACCTTCCACATTGGCCTGATTGATCTTATCAATGCCGTAACCAGGGATCTCTACACGGGTGTCCCGAGGAATGGACATTATGTTGATGGACTCATTGTCTGGGTCGATACGGGCTAACAGCATGGTATCGGTGCGACCCGCTAAATCGGTCGGTTGTGCCCCTTCAATATCCAGTGCTTCATCGAGGCCCATGAGTAGTAGCGTCACAGGGCGCGAAACCTGATAGCGAAACCCTGATTTCCACAGTTCGCTCAGCGGTGGATTAGCCGTTGCCTCTCCCAATCCTTTGGGTAAAGGCACAGTCAATATAAACG
>JBCCJR010000194.1:0-9227 GCA_039045805.1 Cyanobacteria bacterium P01_C01_bin.118 | reverse complement strand
TGTGGTTATAGACGGCCCTAGAAGCCAACGACCAATTTGATAGTTAAAGGCGTACATCGGTACATAGGTTAAGGGGTTGCTAATCCAGGTGGCTGCAGCTGCAACAATTTTATTGCCTCGAATCGCAGCCGCGATCGCAACACCCATAATTGTCTGTACCCCAAACAGCGGATAGCTACCGGCAAACACACCAGCTGCCACCCCCCTGGCAATCTCACGCGGATGACTCCGCAATCGAATAAAGCGGATATAGACATATCGCAGTGAGCGTCTCAGCTTGGCCTTGCGTTTATTACGGTGGGGAGGTTTAGGGGGTAGACGGGAATAAGAGTCTTGGTTAGCAGAATGATTGTCTTGAGCCGCCACGATGGGATTCCTTCTGACTTGATATGGTTTTACACAGCAGATCGTCGCCCCATGGACGGACCCATAGTATTAATTATGACAACAGTCACCACTCGCTTGATTTCCCATGGTGCTGCCAATGGGGTGTGGTATTGCTACAAATTGGCATCAGCTGGAGGGCAGTAACTTGCCAGAAACCCCTAAAACTATTGTGCAAGGAGAAACCATTGCTGCGATCGCAACTGCCATTGTGCCTCAACAAGGCAGTGTTGGTATTGTGCGACTGTCTGGAGCCACGGCCATCACCATTGGTCAGAAACTCTTTCAAAGCGCTGGAAAATGGGAAAGCCATCGTATTCTTTACGGCTATATTACTGACCCTAACACTCAGCAAACCGTAGACGAAGCATTGCTGCTCTTGATGCAATCCCCCCGCTCCTACACTCGCGAAGATGTCGTGGAGTTTCACTGTCACGGCGGCATTATGGCGGTACAACAGGTGCTGCAGCTGTGCATCGCCCAAGGGGCACGTCTAGCAGCACCAGGGGAATTCACCCTGCGAGCCTTTCTCAATGGCCGTCTGGACCTCACTCAGGCTGAGGGCATTGCAGATTTAGTGGGAGCCCAGTCCCCAGCAGCAGCCCAGGCTGCCCTTGCTGGCATTCGAGGCAAATTGACAACGGTGATTCGCCACTGCCGCAGTCTCTGTTTGGATGTGCTGGCGGAGGTGGAAGCCCGTATAGACTTTGCTGACGATTTGCCCCCCCTGGACGAAGCTGGTGTACAGCAACAGCTCAAAACTATCCTGGCCGAAGTCTCTCACGTGCTAGCGACCGCTCACCAGGGAGAGCTGCTGCGGGCTGGACTTAAGGTGGCTATCGTGGGCCAACCCAATGTCGGGAAATCAAGTTTGCTAAATGCCTGGAGTCGCTGCGATCGCGCCATTGTCACCAACTTACCCGGTACCACCCGCGATGTGGTGGAATCTCAGCTAGTTGTCGGCGGAATTCCCGTGCAGGTCCTTGATACCGCAGGTATTCGCGATGCCACTGACCAGGTGGAGCAGCTGGGTATTGAACGGTCCCAATCTGCGGCCCAAAGTGCCGATTTGGTGCTGCTGACTGTGGACAGTACCCTAGGTTGGACAGCAACGGAGGCCACCTTATATCAGGACATTCAGCATAAACCCCACATCATCGTCATTAACAAAGTGGATTTAGGTGACCCACATCCTCTCCCCATTGAAGAAGAGATATCCATCGTGCATACCGCCGCATCTCAAGGGAAAGGCATTGATGCCCTTGAACAGGCCATTCTCAAAATTGTCCAAGTGGACAATATTCATGCGGCCAATACCGAGCTAGCCATCAATCAACGTCAGACCGCAGCCCTCACCCGTGCTCACAGCGCCCTAAAACAAGTTCAGATTACTATTGCAGACTCTTTACCTCTAGATTTTTGGACCATCGATCTGCGGGAGGCCATTCACGCCCTGGGAGAAGTCACCGGTGAGGAAATGACTGAATCGATGCTAGATGAAATTTTTAGCCGCTTTTGCATCGGCAAGTAGGGTGGGTACGGACCACCAGTAAACCAAAATGAGCATGTTAGTTTAAGCCGTACCCACCGGACAGTAGGGTGGGCACGGCCCACCAGGCAATAGGCAGTAAGCAATGGTTAACAATTTCAAACCATTAATTCAAGAAGCGTTTGTCACATTGGCAAGCGACCAGTTAGACAAACTAGTGGAGTTTTATCAGGCTTTACTAGGTGTTGCCCCCCAGCCCTATGTCCCTGAGCGCTATGCCGAGTTTGCGCTACCAGGATTAAAACTCGCCCTATTCAAACCAAGTACTGACCACAGGGAGGAATTTATCGGCTCAGCGGCCAGTATGAGTGTGTGCTTGGAGGTGGGAGATTTAGAAGTTGCGATCGCCATCCTCACTCAACTAGGCCATGCTCCCCACGGTCCCATTATTCATGCTAGCCACGGCCAGGAAATGTATGCTTACGACCCAGCAGGAAACCGTCTCATTTTGCACCAATCCCCCAGTTTCCTTCTAACTAACGAGCAGCCATCCAAAGAAATCAAAACTCAAAACTAAGACCCCAAAGGCTTTCTGCTTAATCCATCTGACTAAGACGCTTGAGCTTCAGCAGATCAGTCATCTTGCGTAGCTTTTTAACTGTGTGATCAAAGTGAGCATGATCCCTAACATCTATCCCCAAATCAATCTCAGCAATTTGATCGGGAAACGTCGTCACCTTAGCCTGATGCACATTGATTTTCAGATCCGATAGATGGCTCAAAATATCTTTTAACACCCCTACTCGATCAATCACTTCTAACTTCAGCATTACTCGATATGTGGGCGCGCGACCTGCCTGCGCTTCCGAGGAATTCCAACGAAGCGGAATCAACCGCTCTCCAGGGATAGACACCACATTGGGACAACCTTGACGGTGAATGGCAATGCCCCTGGCCCCCATAGACACAGCCCCAATAATGGATTCCCCCGGTAGGGGGTTACAGCACCCCGCAATATGATGCAGCAGCCCTTCCACACCAATAATAGAACTTCCAGAATCACTAGCAGCGTCCCCCCCCCAACGGGTGCGCACCACAGCACCATCATTATTAATTTGCTCCGCAAGGGCTTCGTCATCGACATCCTCAACCGGTTGTAGTTCCTTAATGGCTTCCTGCAAACGGTTTACAACCGAGTTCAGGGTAATTTCGCCATATCCCAAAGCAGCCAACATATCGTCCACACAAGGATAATTACTGCGCTGGGCCGCTTCTTGAGCCGGCGCAGACTTAAGCAAGGAGTCTAAGCCATCACGCCCCATAACCTTCTCCAGCATGGCGTGACCACGGGTCATATTTTCATCATGGTGGGACTGCTTATACCAGTGACGAATACGGCTGCGGGCACCGGCTGACACCACAAAATTGAGCCAATCTAAGCTGGGATGGCAGTTCTTATTGGTCAAAATTTCAACAATGTCGCCATTCTGGAGTGGCGTATCCAAGGTCACCATACGTTCATTGACCTTGGCACCAGCACAGTGATTTCCCACCTCAGTATGAATTCGATAAGCAAAATCTACCGGTGTAGCCCCTTGACTCAGGGCAAAAACATCACCTCTAGGGCTAAATACATAGACTTCTTCATCAAAGAGATTGTCCTTGACATCGCTTAGATACTCCTGAGCATCTTTGAGATCGCTTTGCCATTCCAACAGCTGCCGTAACCAGGTAAATTTTTCATCCTCAGCATCTACTTTGGTATTACTATTGCCGGTTTCCTTGTACTTCCAGTGAGCGGCAATACCGTACTCTGCCACACGGTGCATTTCCATAGTCCGAATCTGCACCTCAATGGGACGACCTTGAGCCCCAATAACAGCCGTATGCAAAGACTGATAGCGATTGGCTTTAGGTAGCCCAATATAATCCTTAAACCGTCCAGGAATCGGCTTAAAGCTGTCATGAACCACTGCTAAGGCCCGATAACATTCCACCTTAGTGCTGACAATAATGCGCACAGCAGCAATGTCGTAAATTTGATGAAAGTCCTTTTGCTGCCGTTGCATTTTGCGATAAATGCTGTAGAGATGTTTGGGGCGACTGTTGATATCTATACAGTCAATTCCTTCGGCACTCAAATTGGCTGCCAATAGTTCGGCTACCTGTTTAAGCCGAGCCTCTCTATCGGTACGTTTCTCAGAAATCAGATCTTTGATCTGCTGATAAGCGGCATCCTCTAAATATTTGAAGGAAAGATCTTCTAGCTCCCACTTGATGCGACCGATCCCTAGACGATTTGCTAGGGGTGCAAAAATTTCAATCGTCTCGCTTGCCTTTTGCTTTTGTTTTTCAGGGGGCAAATGCTGCAAGGTGCGCATGTTGTGAAGACGATCTGCCAACTTGACAACGATGACACGAATATCCTGAGCCATTGCCAAAAACATTCGACGAAAGTTTTCAGCCTGACGCTCTGTTTTGCTATTGAACTGGAATTTTGAGAGTTTGGTCACCCCTTCCACCATCTGACGAACTTCAGCGCCAAAATGGGCTTCTATCTCATCAGCGGTGACATCGGTGTCTTCAACGACATCATGCAAAAAACCGGCAGCTATCATAGCACTGTCGCCCCCCAGGCTGCGCAAAATATTGGCCACTGCCACTGGATGCGCTATGTAGGGTTCGCCAGAAGCCCGCATCTGCCCTTTGTGTAGCTGATAGGCAAACTCAAACGCTCGACACACTAGCTGATTGTTATCCTTAGGCAGTTTAATCGGAGCAGCATTGCCGCCATTGTCCAGCTGACTCTGTTCTAATATGCAAGACCTGAGCCAGGTAGGTAAGGTACAGTCATTTGGAAGGACAGGTGCTGCTGAGGTCATGATAGATAGAAGAGGAAGGTTAAAAATGAGTAGGGCCGATAGGCCCAAATGCAAACAGATACCTGAACGCGATTACTACGGATAATTGCTGCTCCAGTAATCAAGAATTCATAAACCTCAGAGCTTAGATTCCTAACTATTAAGCAAGCGTGCAAGCATCTGCCTTGATTTTTATTGCTGCTATTTAAAAACTTTTCCTGAAATTTGATTCGCCAGCTCTTCAGACTTGATCTTACCCAGAACCATTTGCCCGTTTCCGCAGAAATCAGATGTATAAATTCTTACAATTATAGGCCTGATGCTAATTTTGCAAATGGTTACCGGCAGATAACTTAGGCAGAATTTGCTCAAAGCAATATCATTCTGAACGAAGCAACAGATTTTTTCACAACACCAGCTGGTGATTAATCCAATCAAAAATTATTTGGTACATCTTGCTTACTCTTTAGAGTAAGTGCCTCAAGAAAGAAACGTACGCTACTTATATAAAAGCTATAGATATAAAAAATTGGGAACACCCAGCTTGATTAAATTCTCATATTATTAGTAAATCATGACATTTTATGGTCCTAGGGACTCACTTGATTGGTACAAAAAACAGTTAAATCTATTACAGGAAGCCATTGGTCAAGAAACAATGGTTCAGCAAGCGCAGCATTTACAGACCTTTTTTAATCAGGATTTGTGGCCTCTGATTAGCCAATTAGAGCTATCTCAACATCAATCACAGTGGCATGCGGCCATCACTGAAATGCATCGTCATATGAGGCTTTTGAGTTTAGAAATCAGCTTTGCTAAAGCAGCCCGTCAGGGCGATACACAGCAACAGCGTCTCGCACAAATTGAACAAAGGCTGCAAGAGCTGCGGGGCTTTACTCAAGCCTTATTAAGTCTTTTGACCCATTAGTCGTCAGAATTAGAGCACAGAGACCAGGACTTTATAAATGACTCAGTAATGGGTAAGCATGGCAATTTCGCTTGAGTTTTGCTCTATGAAAAACTACAGTCTGGGGGTGGGCTAGTCTGTGACAGCTGACCACATGATATGCACTTTATAAGTTGATGCACTGTCCGAAACATCCGCAGGATTTACTTCTGAGCGATCAACTAGTATCAGGCCTTGCAGCCCATAGATGTCCGACATGCAGTGGCACCTGGATAACGGCAAACGATTATCAAAATTGGCAAACGCCCCAAATTGATGCATCTCTTACAATCAACAGTCTGACAGTACCAATTAATTATGATGTTGACTATCAGCCCTCCCGTTACGATAACCGGGCTGGTTTATGTCCTAGCTGTGGGTTTTACCTGGTACGGGAACGGATTAATTTACAAAGGTGCGCTTTCTTTATTGAGCGCTGTCCTGGCTGTAAGGGTATGTGGTGTGATGATGGAGAATGGCAAGTCTTGGAAGACCTGGGGCTAAGCGTCTATCTGCCCGTCTTATTTACTGACGAATGGAACACTCATGTAAGGCTGGCGGAAGCAGAGTTTCGTGAACGCACGGCAACTGCAGAAAAATTAGGCCCTGAGATTGCAGAAAAGCTATTTGAACTGGCCAAACTGCTAGAGCAGCATCCCAATGGAGATTTTGGGGTGGCGTATTTAATGCGACGATTTGATACATAGGGGGACTAACGCAATGTCCGTACAGATCTAACGCAACTAAAGGTTTTAATGGTTTAGGTAATACTTTCCGTAGTCTATGACTTCCCCTTTGCTACAGCTTGAGAGCTTTTGCGTAGCCTATCCACAACAGATGACATGGGCAGTTGAGCAGGTGTCTTTATTATTACATCCGGGTGAGATGCTTGGGTTGGTGGGGGAATCAGGCTGTGGCAAGTCAACTCTCGGCAGGGCAGCCCTACGACTACTACCTAGAGGGAGTCGCACCCAGGGCCAGTCTTTGTTTGAAGGATGCAATGTTTTTGAGTTATCACCCCAGGAGCTGCGTCGCTTTCGCGGCGAGGCGGTTTCTTTGGTGTTTCAGGACCCGATGACGCGGCTAAATCCGCTGATGACGATTGGGGATCACTGTGTGGAAACGTTACGGTCCCATCGTTCTGATTTGTCAAAACAGTCAGCGAAAGACATTGCGATCTCCACCCTCGAATCCGTCAGCATCCCTGCCAGCAGATGGGAGCAATACCCCCACGAGTTTAGCGGCGGCATGCGTCAGCGAGTAGCCATTGCCCTGGCGCTGCTGCTTAACCCCAAACTAATTGTGGCCGATGAGCCCACGACCAGTTTGGACGTCACCATTTCCGCTCAAATTTTGGACCTGTTGACGCAGCTGTGTCGTGATCGCAATATGGCCTTGATTTTGATTTCCCACGACCTGGCCCTGGTGGGAGAATATTGCGATCGCATCGCCGTCATGTACCAGGGCAAGCTGGTGGAAATTGGCCCCACCCAAAAGGTATTGCATCAGCCCCAGGCTGCCTACACTCAGTCCCTGCTGCAGGCAGCCCATCAGTTACAAAACTATGAAGCAGAGGCTGCCCCTGAAATCCTAAACACCACCGAACCACTATTGCGGGTAAGGGACCTGGTCAAGCACTACACCATCGAGCAAAATCTGCTTTCAAAACTTTTTAACCGCACACCACCAGAAACTATAAAGGCCGTCGATGGCATTTCTGTAGAGTTACAACCAGGTGAGGTCCTGGGTCTGGTAGGGGAATCAGGCTGTGGCAAGAGCACCTTTTCCCGCACCCTGATGCAGATCATTCCACCCACATCCGGTCGGGTAGAGTTTATGGGACAAAACCTGGTGAGCATGGCTCGCTCCCAGCTCCAGGCCCAGCGTCGTAATTTTCAAATGATTTTTCAGGATCCCCATGCCTGTCTCAACCCTATGATGACCATTGGACGGGGGATCGCCGATCCCCTTTTGGTCCATAGATTGGCCACCAGTGCAGATGCCAAAAGGCAGGTGCATATCATGCTGAAGCGAGTGGGGCTGGTCCCAACCGAAGACTACTACCATCGCTATCCCAGCGATCTTTCCGGGGGGCAACAACAGCGAGTGGCGATTGCCCGCGCCTTAATCACTAAGCCCAAACTGGTGATCTGTGATGAACCCGTTAGTATGCTGGATGCCAGCGTCCAGGCCCAGGTTCTAGAACTGATGCTAGAACTTAAAGATGAACTGGACTTAACCTATCTATTTATTACCCATGATCTTTGGGTGGCTAGGTATCTTTGCGATCGCATCGCCGTTATGCACAGCGGCAAAATAGTTGAGCTAGAATCCACCGAAAAATTATTTACCCAGCCCCAGCATCCATACACCAAGACACTGCTGGCAGCAGCCCCTCTGCTGGCAAAGCCGTCGTAGGAACTGAACAAGGACAGCCGAGTTATACAAAAAAGGCTAACCCTCACAGGCCAGCCTTTCAGTTGAATAATTTAATTAGAGAAGCTGAAACAGTCAGCAGCTAACTACTCAACAACAATCTTGCCGACCATGCCAGCACCACGGTGAGGAGCACAAAAATAGTTGTACTCACCGGGCTCAGAAAATGTGGAGGAATAGGACTCACCTGGAGAAAAAGTTAACTGCTCTTGGGACAGAGAATCTGCAACAGCTTTGCCACCAGGAACGGCAGCCGCATCAAAAATAACGTTATGGGGGGCCATCTTGTTGTTTACCCAAGTGACCGTATCGCCAGCCTTAATGGTCAGGGTCGCAGGCTCAAACTGGAGCAAGCCTGAATCGGACCCCATTTTGACCTGATAGTCGGAGGCATAGGCAGGAGACGCATTGAAAACAGTGCCTGCAAAAACCAGAGCAGCTGTCACTAGCAGCGCACCCATGGCTCGCAAAGCTCGGTTGATAAAGGTCATGGTGATTTTCTCAAGGTTGAATTTAGAGGTAGTTAAAAATTGCTCAACTACATAGACATGGATATTCTAGAATGCTTACTGTCTCCGTACACAAATAAACCGAAAATTAAAGCATTATTTCCCCACAAATCACTCAATAGCTTCGATAGCAGATAGATATAGACACTCATATCACCGTCTAAGGTTATCGACACAATTGGGCCTGAAACCCTGAAACAGAAGGGATTAAGACGCCCAAATATGAGCACAACTGGTATCAATTTAATCAACCAGTTCTTCCAGCATTATCGAGAGTGTTTTTTACAGTTCTTCATATTTGACTTCAGGTCATTTGATTTGCTCTGAACAAACCAGTGATGATTTTCCTGAGTCGGTTCTATTAACTAAAAAAGAGCTCGACCATCATTGTGACTATTTTGAGAGGAGTCTCCGATGAAGTCTATTTTGGCTACTGTTGTAGCATTTCTAGCAAGCGCAGTTTTCTTGATGGCACCTCCTGTGATGGCAGCTGATGCAGGCGCAGGCGCTCAAGTATTTTCCGCTAACTGTGCAGCTTGCCATATTGGCGGCGGCAACGCAGTTAACCCCGCTAAGACACTCAAACAAGATGACCTAGTAGC
>JBCCJR010000193.1:0-9239 GCA_039045805.1 Cyanobacteria bacterium P01_C01_bin.118 | reverse complement strand
TGGTGGGAAATTGATGTGACTTGGATGACCATTAATCTGCTGTCTAAGATCGGTCTGGCCACTAGGGTCAAACTGCCTAAGCCAGAAGATATGAGGACGGCATCGTTAGGCTAGCTGACAAAGCCATGCTAGCGGCGCGACGTTAGTATGGCTCCCGCAGCTAAACCGGCTGCTAAGACTGCCAGGATTCTAAAGGAAGTGGGCAGCAGCAACCAGAACGCTGAAATCGCAAACAGCAGAGCAATCACCAGTAGCAATCCCAACCAACGTGACTGGGGCAGCTGGCTATACTGCTTCCATTGATGCCCGGTCCAACGCCACAGACGTCGATAGGGATGGGCACCGGACAACTGTTCCAGGCCAAAGCCAGCATCTCGGATAACATAAATCTGCTGACAGCGATCGCAACCGAACGCCTCAGTCAACGTAATACTCTGCAACTGACCTCGATGTCGACAGGTGGGACAGGGATAGACTTCGCTCAAATCTACCTTCTGCATCGACTTTTTGGCGCGCAGGGCTCGATCTTTAAGGAAATGTCGATGGCGCAGCACTCGCTTTAAGGAGAGGAGAATTATTCCCAAAATAGCCATTACTTTTAGGATTGCGAGCAATTGTTAAGATCGATTTTAGAGTTGATACAGACTGTAACGGTGTTTGACGTCAATACTATCTATTGAAAAAAAAATCTTACAGCTGTGTTGATTGATCCACCGTTTTCAAAAAACTCCCTTTACTATGTACGTGTGGATTATTCGTTTTAGAAGTGAATAAGCACAGCTTGACTGTCCTGTTCATCTTTATGGAGCGAATATCCCAATATGACATTGACCTTGGATTTAGCCTTATCCACGTACAGCGCTAAAGCTTTTCCACTTAGGAAATGATGCGGTCTACCTGGGACGTGGTGAGGTACCGGTGGTCGTACTGTCGTATCTCCTTATAACTCCTGTGATTTGGGTGGCATTGGTCCACCCTTTTTTTTGCTTATTTACAGCTATAGGCCATAACACTGCAGACAGGTGTCGTTACCCAAACACGTTAAATGCTAGATTAAGGATTTGAAGCTATTTAGGAAATTACATAGGGATAGAGTAAATTACCGTTCTTTATTAGGTCCAAGAGCGCTCCGCAGCAGTTTTTTACTTTTTTGGCACGCCTATATGGCAGCCGTCATAACCTTAGCCGATGGCAACACCGTTTGATATCACTCTGCAAATTGTATTAGCGGTTCTAGCCGGCATCACAGCACAGGTTGTCGCTGAGTATTTACGGTTACCCAGTATTATTTTTCTCCTCAGTTTAGGGGTGGGTCTTGGTCCTGACCTATTAGGGGTCATTGATCCAAAGGTATTGGGCACAGGTCTAGAGGTGATCGTCTCCCTATGCGTTGCCCTAATCCTATTTGAGGGTGGACTCAACTTAGAGCTTAAAGAGTTAGGTCAGGTATCTGGCAGCCTGCGTAATCTGATTACCATCGGCACATTTATTACCTTGCTGGGTGGCGGGATGGCCGCCCACTGGTTTGGTGAGTTTCCATGGCCGCTGGCGTTTCTCTACGGCTCGCTGGTGGTAGTCACGGGTCCTACAGTGATTACGCCCCTCCTCCGTCAGGTGCAGGTAGAGAAAAAAGTCGCCACCATTCTCGAAGGAGAAGGGGTGCTCATTGACCCGGTAGGGGCAATTTTGGCCGTGGTGGTCCTGGATATTTTGCTCAACGGCGATACGGATGTCGGCTTTATTGTTGGCGGACTGGCTCAGCGTCTAAGCATTGGTGCCGTCATTGGTGGTGTGGGCGGTGCCTTGCTAGGGCAGTTTCTCAAACGGGCCGACTTTTTGTCAGAAGAATTGCGCAATTTGGTAGTGCTAGCCAGCGTCTGGGGATTGTTTGGCCTGGCCCAAAATGTTCGCAGTGAATCTGGTTTGATGGCAACCGTGACAGCCGGTCTGGTATTGCGGGCCTTATCGGTGCCAGATGAACGGTTACTACGTCGCTTTAAGGGTCAGCTAACAGTCTTTTCAGTATCAGTTCTATTTATTTTGCTGGCCGCCGACCTGTCCATAGACAGTGTGTTTGCCCTGGGTATCGGGTCAGTTTTTACGGTCCTTGCTCTGATGTTATTGGTCCGACCCCTCAATATCTATGCCTGCACCCTCAATAGCGATCTCAATTGGCGACAAAAGCTGTTCCTAAGCTGGATCGCCCCACGGGGTATCGTCTCTGCTTCGGTGGCATCCCTGTTTGCCATTTTGCTTACCGAGCGCGGTATTAATGGTGGTGATTCCATCAAAGCCCTAGTGTTTTTGACCATCATGATGACGGTGTTTATCCAGGGATTAACAGCCCGTAGCATTGCTAAGTTTTTGGGAATCACCCAGGCAGACGCCACTGGAGTTGTGATCGTGGGATGTAATCCCATGGGTCGTCTGCTGGGGCGTTTGTTTAAACAGCAAGGCGAGTCCGTGGTGATGTTTGACACCGATGAAGAGGCCTGCGAGTTAGCTAGACAAGACGGACTTAGAGTGTATTTGAGCAGTGCCCTGGATGCTGAACTGCTAGATGAAGCCGGTCTCAGTTCTATCGGTACCTTTGTGGCCTTAACCACCAATGGTGAAGTCAACTCTGTAGTGGCGGAGCGGGCGGCGGAAGAATTTCAGCCGCCACGGGTAGTGGCCGTCCTACCCCGCAATGATAAAGATCCGGAACCTAAGTCCAACGGCAAAGGAGGCAAGGTTACGTCTACATCCCTGGCTGTCAAAATCTGGAACACCTATTTGACAGATGATGCTGCGGAATTAAAAACCACCAAGCTCCAGTCTGAAGACTTTGAAAAACAGCGAGATCAGCTGAATAAGTTAGTGACTGGCGGAGAGTTACTACCCATTACCCGGCAGCGCAATGGCAAATTAGATGTGCTGCTCGGGCCAGAGACCTGGCAACCCGATGACACCATTACTTATTTGATGCATGACCCTACGCCTCAATTACTGAGACGGCTATCGGGGGGAAAACGTACTGGGCGTTTAGTAACAGATACCTTGCCGTCCACTGAGGCATCTGATCTTCCCACGGCATCAGACGGCCCTGCTGACAGCAATGAAAGTGACACAGCCATTAACCCTGGCGAAACCTCATCAGGTAATTTGCAAACATCATGATTGAGGTCAGCGGGGGGATATCCGCTCATCTCGATCAAACAAAAATGTCACAAGTGGTCATCAAATTGACTATGCTGAGGGCAGCATTCAAAGGTTTAGATTTCATAACTTATAGCAAACGACTGAATGTATTTAGACGTTTGCTGCGTACATAGTCGTTGTTCTCTAAAGCTACTAGCAACTAGCTATACCTTGAACTATGTGCGCCAAACTATATTTATTTGCTGATAAACCAGGTGCCTGGTTGCACTTGGAAATAGAGTTCTCAAGGTGTTATGTCTGATTCTTCCAAATCGTCCCGTGCATCCATGGCGTCCCTCTTGCTGCAGAGGTTCAAACAGTTACTGACGAGCCCCTATGGTGTAGCAGCCATTGCTTCGCTAAGCTTTCACGGTGTGCTGTTTGCGGCTGTTCCTCGATTTTCCTCTGTGTCATTTGCTGCTTTTAGTGAGGAAGATGGGACCTCTGAGTCTCGAACTGTCCCTCTGGTCACCCTGTCTGCAGTTGAACAGGGACGATTGCCTAATTTTAATCAACCTCAACTACCCTCGGTGCCTGAGTTGCCTTCAAATACAACCAGAAACAGCACCATTATTAGAAACTTACCCAGTGCCAGCACCCTGACACCCCGATCCAATATTTTTAATCGTTATAGCAGTCGGAATCGGACCACTCCGCCTGCTATAACTAGACGGCGTCTATTTAATAATCCACACAGTATCTCCATTATCGATACTCCTTCCAGGTCTGAGCAAAGCAACCAACGGAGAGACGAACCCGTGGTTGTTCCACCACCGCCCCCTGAAGATACTCTAGAGACGGAGCTAGAAATTGAAAAACGGCAAGCAGAGGCAGCCGCTAGAGCTGTAGAATCGGAACAGGCTGCTGAGGGGCTGCCCGAACTGCCGGAGAACTCCAGTGAGGTTTTAGAGCCTGAAACTGACAATGTTGACGAAATAGCGGCTAATACAGAGACAGCTGCAGAGCCTACACAGCTGGAAAGGTTGCAGGCAAAATTTAAATATGACGCCGCCAACACGTCCGAAGAGGAAGCAAATACCAACTATCAAAAATGGGTGGCGCTAGGCGAGGAACCTGCTACTGACGAAGCAGATGATGAACCCGCCGTTGAAACGGCTGAACCCAGCGCATTAGAGATTGATTCAGGCTTGAGTCTGTGTGTTGCTAATCCTCCTAATAATGGCGTTGTGGGTGTTTTGGTCACCCCCGATGGAACAGCCAACAGCCCTACCGTTATCCGCAGTACTGGCTATGACTATTTAAATCAAGCCGCCTTGGATACCATTGTCGCCAGTGAGTTTCCTGAGGCAGATGTAGCGATACGTTATCCGTTTAAAGTTGTTGTGAACTACGATGATGCCGGCTGCCAAAGCAGCGACGACTTGTTAGACGGATTGCAAGATACTGAGCAAAGTGCGGCGGAGCAGCAATAACGCAATGCTAAATCCGACGAGTCAAGGTTAGACCATGACTATCGGTACCACAGGTGCTCAACAGTTGGTAGGCATTAGCCAAGGTCTGCACACGCTCTGTTTTTTCAGGGGTGGGCCGCCATTCGGCAGGATGATCGTAGGCGTAGTAGGTTTCTACTCCGTCAATGCCCAGATTGGCAGCGGCTGGGATGAGTTCTTCGGGAGAACGGCGATATCTAACCGGATGCGCCAGAACTGCCACACCACCCGCCATTTGAATGGCGTTGATCACCAAACTTGCATCCCTGGCTTTGCCGATGGGTGCTGATCCTTGTAAATACTGTTTCAGACTGTCGTGGGTCGGATCAAATGCGTAGCCCAGGATATGCACATCCACCTCCAGAAGACTGGAGGTAATTTCTACACCGCACCAAAGTCTGGGTAGTTTAATCCCGGTGCGATTAGACGACCAGCTAGAGGGATGGGTCCAGCGCCAATTTTCTAACCACTGACAGGCTTGTTGATAGCCACTAACCGTATGATGATCTGTGATTGCAAATCCTTTAAGCTGTAATTTAATGGCCTGTTCCATCAGTTCGCCAGGACTGAGTTTGCCGTCGGAACAGTGGGTGTGCATATGAAAATTGTAATCATGGGGACAGCTTTGGGCCGTCACCTGCTGAAAAACATCTTTTAGCTCTTGAGCAGTCTGATTGTTGGAATAACAGGAGGTGGGGCGGGCGGAGGGCTCAGCCATGGATACAGCTTTTAACTTATTGCATGATACTAATATACCCAAGCCTTCTTATGCTCAGGGGCTGCTGCGAATATTAAAAGCTCTGTCTCAGATTTTCAGGAGCCCTGTCAAGCGAGTCTTTTGCTTAGCCCTTAAATAAATTGCTGCATATAGTTGGAAATATCAACGATCGCGACTAAACCTAATAAAGGTTATACATGCAGCAAACCGCTGAAGCAGCGGTTTGCTACGAGCTTGTTGTGATGGCTTTGCATGGGAGCAAATGCCAAAAGCCATCACAACAGAGTAATCAATCACTAAGCGGCATAGTTAAGTAGAGCATCCAGATAGACTCGGGATGTGCGACGGTCATTATTACCGTTTTGCATCAGGAATAATGACAGCGCTGCCGAAAATACCCGATCTTGATCCCAGGCAGGATGATTCTCCAAATACCCCTTGAGGGCTTCATGGAGTTCTTCAGGAATCTCCGCCAGGATACTCACAGTAGTTTTCATGAATGGGAAAACCTCACTAGTTCAGCACGTCTAAACCTGAAAATTCACAGTGCAGAACCGCAACAGGGCAATTTAAGTATCGTCAGCTGCAATAAACGTTGATTCGTGATTGCAAGTTAGATGACTCAAAGGTGGTCAAATAATATTGCTGACGCTGTGAGGTATTGTCAACGTCAATAGGATTGAACGGCTGAGTTCAAAGGTTCTTTAAAGAACAAGATCAATAGGGTTCAGCCTGACTTTTTGTCACATTATTTTACTTTTAAGGAGCAAGTTCTCATTTCGTTGACGCCCTCAGATCTATCCCCAGAATAGGGAAAGATCTCTATTTCTCGTTCTAGCCTGTGGAAAACTTGTGGAAAACCCCCCTTCTCCTGTGGAAAACTTGTGAATTCTATGGGGAAAAGTTTTCACCAAGATAAAAATCTATTTCGTTGTTCAAGGGTATCTATAGCCACAATAAAAAAGTGTAAAAAGATACTCTGATGCTTCCGTGAAATGCCCTAGACAGTCCCTGTCAGAGGGTTGTAGGAATTTATCAAGCGGTAGAGCCGGATTAGAGATCCAGCTGCGCTAAACCGAGGTAGTTAATACCGGTGGGAGAAATTTCAAATCGACAGGGGAGTACTTCTACACCTGCATCGATTGCAGCCCTCAATAGCTGACCATATTTCGGATCGGCGCTATCTCCTGGAGCAAAGCGATCGCAATCTCCACGATTAATGAAATAGAGCATCACGGCCCGCGCTTCGGGAACCAAAGCCGTCAGTTCTCGCAAATGCTTTTGGCCCCGTGTGGTGACTGTATCGGGAAATAGACAGAGTCTTTCCTGCGCCCAGGTGGAGTTTTTTACCTCTACATAGATAGGCCGGTCCTGAGTGGTAAGGAGAAAATCAATCCGGCTTTTTTCGTCACCGTAGGGCACTTCCCGCTTAATAGTGTCATAGTCACCCAGCTGCTCAAAAGCCTGGTGTTCGAGGGCAGCTTGCACCACTCGATTAGGCAAGGCCGTGTTCACTCCTACCCAGGTAGGTTCATTATCATGAACTTCTGCCAGTTCCCAGGTATAGGCCAGCTTACGCTTGGGGTTATCGCTTTGGGAAACCATCACCCGCCCGCCCACGTGACACACTCCCGTCATCGGTCCTGTATTTGGACAGTGGGCCGTGATTGTTTCTCCTGAAGTGAGTTCGATATCGGCCATAAAGCGTTTATAGCGCTTTATCAGGGTTCCTTCTAGTAAAGGGGGGAAACTATGGACCTGTATGAGGGGCATAAATAAGGGGGCTCCTGAGACTAGATAAAACCTACCTGATTTATACGGGCAAAATACAGATTTTCGCCCCTTATCAATCGCCGTAGCTGTGCCGGAGCCCTAAAGGGTATGAGGCCATAGACAATATCCGCTGCCTAATGGGGGCAATAATGAGTCTGATACATATTGAATTGGGGGGCAAAACTTGATACTCTCTAGTTCCTGTGAAGTTCCAGGGTGTGAACCATGGCAGGGCAGGGTGGTTGTCTTTGGTTCAGTTTGACACTGCATATCACTATGTTGTGCTCAGTCACAGTGGTACGCGGTTAATTAAGTAGGGTTGAATCTGCAGTGACAAAACGATCCTTAGCAGGTATTGCTGGTATTGTTGCGATCGCAACCCTCATCAGTAAAGTTTTTGGTCTTGTCCGTACCCAGGCGATTGCCGCCACCTTTGCCGTTGGTCCAGTTGCTGACGCCTACGGTTTGGCCTATGCCATTCCCGGTTTTTTGCTAGTCCTGTTAGGGGGCATCAACGGCCCTTTCCACAGCGCCATTGTGCGGGGTGTAGCCAACCGTAAAAAAGATGAAATTGCCCCCCTGGTGGAAACCATTACCACCCTGGTGGGTATTGGTCTGCTGGTGGTCACCCTGGGTATTGTTATCTTTGCCCCATCCATTATCGGTGTGTTGGGTAATCGTCTCAGCGAAAATGCAGAAGCCGGTGCGATTACCCGCGATATCGCTATCTTGCAGCTGCGCATCATGGCACCGATGGCTATGTTCGCAGGGCTAATTGGCATCGGGTTTGGCACCCTCAATGCCGCCGATCACTACTGGCTTCCCTCCATTAGCCCGCTCTTTTCTAGCAGTGCTGTGATTGTGTCCCTGGGAATTGTGTTTTTCACCCTGGGGGACAAAATTGCTGAGCCCAATTATGCCCTGGTGGGTGGGGCAGCCCTGGCGATTGGCACCCTGGTAGGGGCCGTCCTACAGTGGTTGGTACAGGTACCCGTGCTCTGGAAGCAGGGATTAGGAAGGCTGCGACTGAGATTTAACACCCAAGACCCCGCTGTCAAGGACGTTCTCAATGTGTTGGGTCCCGCCACTTTTTCATCGGGGATGATGCAAATCAATGTCCAGGTGGACTTATTTTTTGCCGCCGCCCTTCCCGGTACCATTGCGGCCCTGGACTATGCAAACCTGCTGGTACAAACTCCCTTGGGCATTATTTCCAATGTGATTTTGGTGCCCTTTCTCCCCATTTTTGCGCGACTGGCGGACCCCATCCACTGGGATGAACTCAAACAGCGTATCCGTCAGGGACTGTTATTAACGGCCTTAACCATGCTGCCGCTAAGCGCGGTCTTTATTACCCTGGCCCTGCCCATGGTGCGGGTGGTCTATGAACGGGGAGCCTTTGATAAAAGTGCATCTCAGCTAGTCACATCAGTACTGATTGCCTATGGCGTTGGCATGTTTGTGTATCTGGGGCGCGATGTGCTGGTGCGAGTGTTTTATGCCCTGGGAGATGGCGACACCCCATTTCGCATCAGCTTGTTTAATATTGGCCTCAATGCGCTGTTGGACTTTCTGTTGATCAGCCGATACGGTGCCCCTGGTTTGGTGTTAGCCACCGTCGGTGTCAACCTGGTATCCATGGTGGCCCTGCTGGTAATGCTATCCCGCAAAATTAACGGTCTGCCGTGGATCGACTGGGCAAAGCCGCTGGTGCTGGTATTTTTAAGCAGTGTTCTATCGGGCATTGCTGCCTGGGGCAGTCGCTTAGGATTAGAAAGCTGGTTGGGCACCGAAGGGTTCTTTACAAATCTGATTGTTCTCTGCGGAGCTGGAGCCATCAGTTTGGGTATTTTTGCCTTGGCCGCCCTGATGTTAGGTATTCCTGAAGCAAAGATGTTGTTTGACCAAATCAAGGCAAAGGTACTGAGACGTTAATGCATAGATAGTTACAAAAGCCTGGCTGATAGCGCCCAGCATCGAAGGGCATCCACAAGGAAGTGCCTCTACAGGAGTACGATAGCCGTGCCTCCAGATATCGACTTATAACGTTTCTGGATCAATTCCCAACTCTCTTAACTTTGCCGCTAAAATGTCGGCCCGCTGTTGAGCTTCATCCC
>JBCCJR010000192.1:0-9262 GCA_039045805.1 Cyanobacteria bacterium P01_C01_bin.118 | reverse complement strand
TCCGCCGTTGGCAAAAAAGCCATCGGCAGGGACAGGTCTCCTGTTTTATTGGGCAGTCGCAGCAAAATTTCACACAAGCTGCTATCCCTAGTCCCAGGGATAGCCGGTTCAATGGTCTGGTAATAGAGCTGAAACCCATCGTCATCTAACGCATCAGTAACTCTGGAAAACCATTGAATATCTTCCGTTTGACGGTGAATGTCATCGTTTTCAGGATGATAAATCTGAACGCGATTGCGACCTTTATTTTTAGCAGCATAGCAAGCTGCATCCGCCAGTCGCATCACCTGTTCACTGTTGGTGCTATGGGACGTTATCGGCACAATGCCAACACTGACACCGATATTAAACACCTTGCCATCATAGGGAAAACGCAGTTCTTGAATACTGTGACAAAACGATTCAGCAATTTGAGTCGCACGAGCGAGATTACAGTTGTACAACAGCAAGCCAAACTCATCCCCTCCCAAACGGGCCAGAACATCAGTCTGTCGAATGTTTTCCCGCCACAGTGTAGCCACCTGACGTAACAGCTGATCCCCAGCCGCATGACCGCAGGTATCGTTAACCGCTTTAAAGTGATCCAAATCCATATAGCACAGCATGTGCTGCGACTCTTTGCCCTGTAAATCATCGATGGCATCGCCCAAGGAATGAATAAACTTTTTGCGATTAAACAGCTCTGTTAATGAATCGTGGGACGCCTGCCAAGCTAACTGTTTAGCCCGACCTCGTTCCTCTGTCACATCGTGGAACACCAAAACAGTTCCCAACACTTTGCCCGTATCAGAATAAATAGGCGCTGCCGAATCTCCTATGCCATATTCTTTACCTGTTTTAGAAATCAACGTGGGATGGTTACTGAGACTGATAGTTTTTTGCTCCTTGATAGCCTGTAGGGCAGGATTTTGTAACGGTTGCCCTGTAGCACTATCAATCAACTTACACACCTCAGAGATAAGACGATTTTTAGCATCCTTTGCTTTCCACCCAGTCAGTTTCTCCGCAACAGGATTAAAGTCTTTGATATAGCCAAGGTCATCTGTTGTAATCACAGCATCACCAATGGAATGTAGCGTAATTTGAGCCAGTTCTTTTTCCCTATAGAGAGATTGCTCTAACTCTTTACGTTCAGTGATATCGGTCTGAGAGCCAGCAATCCGATAGGGATAGCCTTGATCGTCCCACAGAGCCATGCCCCGCGTCAGCATCCAACGGTAGCTACCATCGTTATGTAAGATGCGGTACTCGCACTCAAAATTAGACCAATGAAAATTGAGATGTTCCTCAAGCTTACACTCAAATTCAGCACGGTCCTCTCTATAAATGCGCGATAGCCATTCGTCAGGGCTAGTGGTAATGCTATTTTCATCCAGACCTAACATTATTTGCCAACAGAGAGAATAGCAGATGGTATTTGTTCTCAAATCCCAATCCCAAATACCATCATTTGCCCCCTGTAACGCTAGAGAGTAGCGCTCTTCACTAATCTCTAGCTGTTTAGTAAGTTCTGCACGTTCAATAGCGTATTGAATTGTCTTGGCCAATAAATTTCCCACATCCACATATCCGAGTCTTTGGAGTTGCTCGGGGGAAAACGTATCTGACTTTACGAGATAATCCTGCGCCCCTTCCTGAAGTGCAGCCAAAGCAATCTTTTGGTCTGAAATACTTGATAACACTACGATGGGTATCTTGGGGACAAGTGTTTTAATTTGTTTGACCAGCTCTATGCCTTGCCCATCTGGTAGACACAGGTCCAATAACACAACATCAAAGTTGTTGCTTGAAGTTTCTAAGGCGTACACCGCTTCATGAAAGCATTCAGTGTGGTGAAGCCGGGCATCTAAAAGTTCAGAGGATGTTAATAACTCTTGAAAGAGAAGAGCGTCCGATAGATCATCTTCGATCAACAATGCATCTATGCCTGTGGCCATAGGTGTGTCCGTAAAATATATAAGTACCAAATGAGTGATTAAAAAGATATTGACCAGTAAGCCATCAGAAAACGCTATAGCTCACTACAGACAGGTCATATTGCATATCAAAAACAGAATCAAGACAATATAAATGAGAGTTTCTACAGGAAACAAACAGAATTAGCAGATTAAAGACACAATGACTCAGCCTGGCAAAACATCGGTTTTGCAAACTTCTCATCAATGCTAAATAGCGTGTCTTACCTAACTTAAAAACATAATAAAGAAACTCGATATAAATTGAGTATCGCAAATATACCTATTCTGCGGTTAAACAATGCACCTATATAGCTAATATTGAACACTCTAGGCCAGATATCACCGCAGGTCATCCATCCTGGGGCATCTTGCCAGCAGTGAACAACAGTATTTTTTATGCAAAAAGAGGCCATCGATTATGGTTTTCCTGCGGCTACCACCATTAACAATGTGAGTAATGTATTTAATGTGAGTAATGTATTTCCGGGCTGAACTATTAAGTTGTTCACCATAACATTGTTATAGTAGGCCAGTTAATTTTGTCGGTCCACCATCAGACAGGTGTAGCCTTCTGCTGCCTTAGTACAGCCTGAAAAACGGCAGCGACCACGGATAGATCGGCTAGCTGTTTGTTTCGCAATGGTTTCCCCTAAAGTCAAAACAAGGATTTTGTAGGCTTTGTTCAAACTCTGAGGTTCTAATAAGCAACGCGCCCTGTTTGGAAAAAAGCCAGACAGGGCGCGTTGCTTATTATTGTAAAAAATCTGGCTTGTTGCTTACCAGCTAGACTTAACCACGCCAGGCAATAACCCCTGATGTGCCATGTCTCTTAGCGAATTGCGGCAAAGACCAAAATCCCGATAGTAACCATGGGGACGCCCGGTTAACCAGCAACGATTGTGCAACCGTGTACGAGAACTATCACGAGGCAGCTGCTGAATTTTGCGGTGAATATCTAACTTTTCTGCTTGGGAACCAGCAGACTTAAATGCTTTTAAGAGCTCTTCACGCTTGGTAGCGTACTTTGCAACTACTTTTTCGCGCTTACGCTGGCGCGCAATCATGCCTTTCTTAGCCATTGGGCTGATAGTTTCCTATAGGTTATCGCTATTGATCACAGTCTTCTATAGTAGAGGACATTCTTGTGTTTGGCAAAAAAAATATGAATGGTTAGGAGCCGTTAAGAAACTACTTCACGGTTTAAACCGGAAAGGCTTGTTAAGCCATGATTTAAGGAACAAGGCCATGATTTGAATTTTTAACAAGCCCTTAATACCGTTCCCTCTCGTTGAAATCATCCTCAAACTCAAATTTGGTTAACCTATTGACCACCAACATAGCCCCAAGCAATGCGCCAAGGCTGAATAGTCCAATCATGGTTGAATTTCAAAAATATAGGGAGCATAGCAAGATGTATGAAACAGGCTGTCTAGCTTTTCGCCTGACGGTGACTGTTACTTATGCATGCTTAGAGTGCCCCTGGCATCAGGAAAACTAGATGAGCAGCCTATATTTTTTGCCGTGGCTTTTTTTTAGTTTTGGCTTTGGCTTTGATGAGTTTTGGGCCGGTGGGACACCAGTCTATTAACTGGCAGCGATCGCAAGCTGGATTGCGGGCATCACAAACAGCACGGCCATGGTAAACCAAGCGAATAGACCAGTTTTCCCAATCTGGCTGGGGTAGAAGCTTCATCAGGTCCTGCTCGATTTTGACTGGAGCATCATGTTTAGTCAGGCCCAGATGATTGGTAATGCGTTTGACGTGGGTGTCTACAGTGACCCCGGCATTGATGCCAAAGGCATGGGCCAGGACAACATTAGCCGTTTTGCGAGCCACGCCTGGAAGGCTAGTAAGGGTTTCCATCGACTGGGGCACCTCACCACCAAAGTCGGTCACGATTTTTTCGCAGGTTGCCCGAATGTTTTTAGCCTTATTGCGATAGAAACCAGTTGATTTGATGTACGACTCAATTTCGCTGACATCCGCTTCGGCATAATCGAGCACCGTAGGAAACCGATCAAATAAAGCTGGCGTGACGATATTGACCCGAGCATCGGTACACTGAGCCGATAACATCGTTGCAATCAGCAGCTGTAGTGGATTTCCGTAGTCTAAGGAGCAGGGGGCTTCTGGGTACAGCTCCTTAAGACGGTCAAGGATGAGGAGCGCCCGTCTTTTTTTAGTAAGACGAGGCGGTTTGGTTGGGGCAGCAGTCACGGCGGGCTTAACGGCAGCTTACTGAAAAACGTTTTGAAAAATCTCTAAGCGTGAAATATCGCGGGCAATGAGGATACCGCCTAACCCCAAAAACAGGAGTAATCCGGTTTGCATCACACTTTCTTGAATACGTCTCGGTAACGGCTTACCCATTAATGCCTCAACCAGTAAAAAGGCCAGCTGACCACCGTCTAATGCAGGTAACGGCAAAATGTTGATAATCGCTAAGTTGACACTAATCAAAGCTGTAAAAGGAAACAGAGTGATGATGTTTGTATCGGCCATAGTACGCCCCTGGTCAACAATCCCCACTGGGCTAGATACCTGACTCGACATCTCAGAAAAATTAGTGGCCAGTGCGAAAAACCCTTCGGCAGTGCGGACAAATACGTTTTGAAATTCGTCAGCTGCAAACTTCAGCACTTTGATCGGGTTGCTAGAGCGCTGATAGCTAAATTGTCCGTTGGGATATAGCTGAACACCGATAATGGGTTTCCCTTCGGGGGATACATCGGGTGTAACAGTCAGCGTTAACTCTTGCTTACCCCGTTGGACCTGTAAACCAACAGGCTGGTTAGGGCTTGATTGGATAACGTCAATTAACGTCTGAACATTTTCATCACCATGGTCGAGGGGCTGATCGTTTACAGAAAGGATAATGTCCCCTGCTTTGATGCCTGCCGCAGCAGCTGGAGAGGTGCTGGACATAACCTGAGGGATCAATACTCCCGGCGCAGGCACAAAGTCTTGGGGCACCCCAACGCTTGTAAATTGAACAACAAAGACCAGATAAGCAAACAGCAAATTGGCAATCACGCCTGCACTCATAACAATGGCGCGATCCATTACTGGTCGATTTTGAAGCAGGTTGGGATCATCAGGCGCAAAGCTATTGTCTGAATCTTCATCCATTGGAAACCCAACAAAGCCCCCCAAGGGCAAAGCCCGTAGGGCATATTCTGTACGGGCACCCTGATATTTCCAAAGAATAGGGCCAAATCCAATGGAAAACCGATTGACATGAATGCCTTGCAATCGAGCCGCTAGGAAGTGACCCAGCTCATGGACAAAAATCAGGATAGCAATGACAGAAATAACGGCCAGAACGGACATAAATGCAAAAAAGTAGGTTAGTAAACGTAGCTTGAAACCTGTGAACTCGGACGCTCAAGCAGCTAAGAGCTTAAAAAGTTAAGTCAGCCTAGATGGCCAAGGTAACCATTGCAGGCAAGCGTGCAGAAATACTAGAAAACGTATGCTATTTTCCCATTCTACCGTTCTGACCCAATCCATGTAGGTTTAGAACGTCTGCTGTAGATGTTTCAAAGAAACTCACGGCCCATATAGGGTTGCAGTACGTCGGGTATCTTGACGCTGCCGTTGGGTTGTTGATAGTTCTCTAGGACTGCTGCCATGGTTCGACCGATGGCCAAACCCGAGCCGTTTAGGGTATGGACAAACTGAGTCCCTTTTTGTCCTGGAGTTTTGAAACGGATATCGGCACGTCGGGCCTGGAAATCGATGCAGTTAGAGCAGCTGGAAATTTCACGATAGCGGTTGGCTGAGGGTAGCCAAACTTCCAGGTCATAGGTTTTAGTGGCCGAAAATCCCATGTCACCGGTACATAGAGCGAGGACTCGGTAGGGCAAATTAAGCTGCTGAAGGATATCTTCGGCATCCTTGGTCAACGATTCGAGTTCTTCGAAAGACTGATCCGGATGGACAAACTTAAACATTTCCACCTTATTAAACTGATGCAGACGAATCAGCCCACGGGTATCACGACCATAGCTGCCTGCTTCTCGACGAAAGCACGGGGTATAGGCGCAGTAGTTAATGGGTAGCTCATCTTCGGCGAGGATTTCACTGCGGTGGAGGTTGGTTAGGGGAACCTCGGCGGTGGGCGTCAGCCACAGGTCATCATCCGCACATTTAAAGCTGTCTTCGGCAAATTTGGGCAGCTGTCCCGAACCGGTGAGGGAGGCAGAGTTAACCAGAATGGGGGGGAGGATCTCTGTGTAGCCTGCCTTTGTATGACGGTCGAGCATAAATTGGATCAGGGCGCGCTCCAAGGCAGCCCCAGCTCCAATTAGGGTGACAAATCGACTTTGAGCAATTTTCACCGAGCGCTCAAAGTTCATGATGCCTAGCTTTTCACCCAGTTCATAATGGGCCAGGAAGCTATCGCCCTGAGGAATTAGGTCATCGCCCCAGCGACGGACTTCCAAATTGTCTTCTTCATCCTTGCCTGTGGGGGTACTATCGCTAGGCAGGTTAGGGAGGGTAAGTAAAATCTCCTGGATTTTAGCTTTGAACTCCTTTTCTTTTGGCTCTAGCTCTGATAGCTCTTTTTTAACCTGATTTCCTTTGTCTTTAAGGGCTTTGATCTCATCCCCTTTAGGATCGGCTCCCCCTTTGATTTTCATTCCAACGGCTTTGCCAATTTCGTTGCTGCGAGCCTGGAGCTGCGATCGCACTCCCTCCAATCCTCGCTGTTCACTATCCAATGTTTCCAGTTCAGATAGAGCCTGTGAATAGTCGCCGCTGCGTTTGGCTAAGGCCGCTGCTACTTGGTCAGGATTTTTTCGAATCAGCTTTAGATCAAGCACTGTGGTTCACCGAGTTTTCCCAGTAGATAAGGATAGCACTCCTCACCCTAAGTCCTTCTCCTTTAAGGAGAGGGACTTAGGGTGAGGTTAAGCAACCTGCTCGATTTCAGCGATTTCGGGGATAAATTCGCGCAGACGACGCTCGATACCCATGCGTAGGGTCATGGCAGAGCTGGGGCAGGAACCACAGGCACCCTGGAGGCGTAGTTTGACCACAGGACCGTCGATTTCAACGAGTTCAACATTGCCACCATCGGCCATTAGGTAGGGGCGGAGTTCGTCCAGTACTTTTTCTACGTTGTCGTTGGTTAGGGCTAGGGTTTCCATAGTGTTGGTTGAGAAGGTTAAAACAGCTACTTCAATAGTAGCTTTTGAGCTGAAAAGCTTGGTCTTAAGTTCTTCAATAGATGGCATGGGGAATGGACCGCAAATCGTCCGTTCTCTCACTTCTGCGAACCGGTCAACTGCCAACACCGAATTTGCCCGGCCCAATCACCGCTAATCAGAGTGCGATTGTCGGGGGCAAAAACGGCGCACCAGACGCCACTTTCATGACCCACCAGAATATCGAGTAGTTTGCGGGTGGTCATATTCCAAATGCGGATGGTGCGATCGCGACTCGCCGTAGCCAGCAATTTACCATCGGCGCTAAAGCTAACACTGTTGACCCCACCGCTATGGGCATCGAGCTCTCCCAGCAAACGACCGTCCCGCAGCCGCCAAAACATCACTTTTTTATCAGCCCCACCACTTACCAGCAGTTCCCCATCTGGGCTAATGGCCAGGGAGACTATGTCGTCTATGTGCTGGTGTAAGCTGCGTCGCACATTGCCGGTGGCCGCATCACAGATGTTAATTTCCTTGTCTTGCGTACTGGTAACCAGGGTATGCCCATCAGGACTGAGCACCAGGGTGCGAATCCAATGCTGGTGGGTAAGCAAGGTGCTGTGCAAGGTGCCCCTGGCAACTGACCATCGCCGCACAGTTCTATCTTGACTACCGGTATAGAGCCATTGTCCATCTGGACTAAACGTAACAGCCCGCACGCTGTCGGTATGGCCTTTAAGGGTGGCAATGTGTTCTCCCTGTTCCAGGTTCCATAGACAAACACTGTTGTCATTACCAGCGCTGACAATTAGCCGATTATCTGGGCTGATGGCCAGCGCTCGCACCCAGCCGCTATGGCCTTTTAGGGCATGGTGCAGCTGTCCATTGTTCAGCTGCCAGAGTTTGATGGACCGGTCGCCGCTGCCGCTGATGATGTAACGACCATGTTTATCAACTGCAATGGAACGAATCCAACTGTCGTGGGCATTAATGGTTTGGGTACAGTGCCAGAGATGGCGACTCGGCGGTTGGGATGACGAGTTCACGGCCTCAGGTCTAGTAGCTACATACATCAGTTAGACGTTCTCTAATACTGGCACTGCAGTTTGACCTCGTAAATACTGAGTACATACAAGGATATAGTCTGCAAAAACGTACAGTTAACAACGCTGGCTATGTAGAGAATTCCCGACAGCGTTGCCAAAAATTTTAAAGTTTCATGCCGTTCTTCCGGACGGTGAATATTAAGCAATGCTGCCGCGTTTGCGGGCTTCCTTGTAGGAAGTGCCAACATTCTGTAACCCGGCACGGATCATCTGCTGTTCTAGTAGGGCAAAAAAGCGGCTGCGATCGCCCCCTCGCACCACCGCTTGATTATGGGCCTCTGCCAGAGTAACCGGGTAGCCAAACCCCTTTTGCACCTGGGTTAACGTCAGACTGAGGGCGGATTCAAATAGCTGGCTGTCATGGACAACCCATTCAGGAAATTCCACCCGGGCAATTTCAGCCCCCACATGCACATGGCAAAAGTAGACTTGATGGTCACCGTAAAGCTGCAAAATATCGGCTGAGCTTTTGAACAGCGGTCCCCGTTGGCCGGGTTCGAGCAATGTGGACCACAGAGTCACATCCCGCAGCGGTGAGAATATCTGACAAGGCGCACCATCAGTTTGTCCTGCACAGTGTTTCTGACAGTCTGGCTCGTCATAGGAGCAGCTTTGCAAACGCAGAAAGTTCAGGGCCTCACTGCTGCGGGAGGCGCTGAGGTAGCCCACCATGGGTACACCGGATGCCCGCAGACGGTCCCAGGCGGTCAGAATGGGCTCTAGGATTTGGTCCCGTGCTGGGGCAGGGAGCTGATCGAGGAACCAGTAGATTAAGGAGCCATCGGTCATGGCCAGGTTGGGGGGTAGGGAGGAGGGGGAGAGGGGGAGAGGGGGAGAGGGGGAGAGGGTTTCTTGTTTCCCACTCCTCCCCTGCCCTCCATTCACATCAACCCCCAACTCTGCCAACACAACCGCCTCTGACACGGTCCGTCGATACCCCATCCATTCCTCTGTGCGAATGCCCCACTGCCGCGAGGTTTAAAGATCTTCCGGGCTATAAATCACCTCTGGCTGGCTATCTAGCAATGGGAATCGACTCTGGCC
>JBCCJR010000191.1:0-9446 GCA_039045805.1 Cyanobacteria bacterium P01_C01_bin.118 | reverse complement strand
TGCAAAGGAATTGAACTGGTGCCCCTAGTTACCAAAGTTCCAGCCCACACCCGCCTGTACAGCGGTAGCCGTACCACCACCATCTTCAAAGGCATCAAAGGCAAAAATAGCATTACCAAAGACAACCAGGTTACTACCCGGTACCGCAAAGTCCACACCAGGTTGCAGCACGAAGGCCGCTTGATCGCCTACTGGAGAAGCATCGTTACCGGTGGGTAACGAAATCCCTGCCCCCAGGTATAAATCTGTCTGGAAACTTACAGGAAAATCGTAGGAGACTGTGGGCACAAAAGCCGGATCACCCCTAAGCAAAAATGCCTGGGCCCGCAGTGAGATGGGCAATGCCAACAACTTATAACGTCCTGAAATCACCAGCCCTAGTCCGTCACCAGCCCCCAGATCATCGTCAGTTAAACCAAGACTACCACCCGCACCAACGTAACTACCGTAGGCCGCTTGCGCGTTAGCCGGTTTTACATCCAGCACCGTCACCAGGGCGGCAGTGGCTACAGCGGCTAATCCTAAGCGCCCCAGCGTAGTTTTGAGCAGGCTGATCATTGTTAATTACTCCTTTGAAACTATCCCTAAAAACTTGAAGACTGCTTTTTGAAGACTGCGCCTGGTTAACCCAAACTAAAGCGTCTCCTGCTTTTAACAGGATTATGCCTACAGAACAAAATATGAAAGCGCCACAAAGTTAACGCGTTGTTGGAAAAATGTCAAAGTTTTTTTGAGTTAGCCCGTATTTCTCATGCCAGCGGCGATACCGTTGATGGTGAGCATGGCTCCCCGCAGCAGCTCACCCCGGCTATAGCGTGACTGAATCACCCCGGTAGCCAGGGCTGCAGCATCACGATGTTGTCGTAGCCGCTTGAGCAGGGAGACTTGCAAAAAGCCCAGGGGAACAATGGTGCCATTGCGTAATTGAACCGAACGTTGGAGACCCGGATCTCCATCCAACAAGGCTTGATTACCTGTCACTTGCAACACCATCTGACTGGTGAGGTAAAATTCCTCAGCGATTTGGTCAAATACCGCCTGAAAATCGGCATGGTGTTTGCCAGCGCCCAGTTCATCAACATAGTGCTGAGCAATTTGTAAATCTACCTTCGCCAGGGTCATTTCCACCTTAGAAATAGCCATCTTAAAAAAGGGCCACTTAGTGTAGAACGATCGCAGCAGCTTGGTATTTTCTTCGGGAGCCTCGTCTATAAACTCTTTGAGGGCCGTGCCAACACCGTACCAGGATGGCAACAGGAACCGAGCCTGGGTCCAACTAAAGACCCAGGGAATCGCCCGTAGGCTGGGCAAGTCTTTTTTACCGCCACGGCGAGAGGGGCGAGAGCTAATCTGCAGCTGACTAATTTCTTGAATCGGGGTGACATTGTGGAAAAATTCCACCAGGTCCGGATCCTCGTAGATCAGAGTGCGGTAATGCTGTCTGGAACGAACAGCCAGCTTCTCCATGATTTCATTCCAGGGGGCAATGTCATCAAAGCTGTTGCTAAGTAGACTGGCCTGAACAACAGCGGTGGTTACTGTTTCAAGGTTATACAGCGCCAGATCCTTGAGGTTGTATTTGGAGGCTAACACCTCCCCCTGTTCTGTGATTTTTATCCGACCGTTAATACTCCGACCGGGCTGGGCCAGGATAGCTTCATAGGCAGGACCACCGCCACGGCCCACAGAGCCACCACGTCCATGGAAGATACGGAGAGAAATGTCGTACTTGTCCGTAATACTTTGCAGAGCCTGCTGGGCTTTATGAATTTCCCAGTTGCTGCTGAGGAACCCGGAGTCTTTGTTGCTGTCGGAGTAGCCCAGCATGACTTCCTGGAGAGCGGGTGTCTTAGAATGATCATCTACTTCCCGGCGTCCCCCCCGCAGCATGGATAGATATAGGGGAAGCTCAAATAGCTCCTCCATCACAGCTGTAGAACGCCGCAGGTCCTCTACCGTTTCAAATAGGGGCACAATATCGAGATTACCGATGCCCGTGACTGGGTCATATAGCCCTGCCTCCTTGGCCAGTAACAACACTTCCAAGATGTCGCTAGCATGATTGCTCATACTGATCACATAGCTGCGACAGATATCTTGACCAAACTCCTGGTGCAGCTTGCGCACCATATGAAAAGTGGCAACGGTTTCTCGGCCCTTTTCTGAAATGGGCAGTTCCGTTGGAATTAGGGGACGGCGGGTACTGAGCTCGTCAGTCAGCCAGGCCACCTTCTCGGGTTCAGAGAGATCGTTGTAAAGCTTCGACAGCTGTAGATATTCGGTGATTTCGTGGATGGTATCAGAGTGCCGGGTGCTTTCTTGCCGAATATCTAGCTGAGCCAGGCTAAAGCCATAGATTTCTACCTGGCTAAGGAGGATATCGAGTTCTCGGCACACCAGACCAGTATCTTCTAGACTGCGATGGATGAGACTTAGCTCAGTCAAAAACTCTTGTCCGGATGCATACAGGGTCCCTGGAAGAGCGATGGTGTCTTCTTCCTGTAGATAGTCGCCGTTGTATAGCTTCTGGCTGCGTTCATGGGTGTTAACCAGACGCTTTTCAACGTAGGCCAGCTTTAGCCGATAGGGCTCTTGACGATAGCGAATGGCCAATGCCTCATAGACATCGGGCATTTGTAACCGGTCTTGCTCCAGGGATTCGAGTAGGTCTGGGAGAACTTCACTCCAGTGCAGGGACGGACTCAGCAGGTCTGAGAGCTTACGGACCGACTCCATATACTTGACCAACACTAGATTCCGCTGGTAAGAAGCGGTTTTCCAGGTAATCTGGGGAGTGACTGAGGGGTTTCCGTCGCGATCGCTACCGACCCAAGAGCCAAATCGACAGAATCGATGACGCGGTGGTGTAAGCCCGGGAAAGGTACTACTTAGGGCTCGGTTAAAGCGTTGATACAGCTCAGGAATAGCCTCAAACAGTACTACATCAAAGTAGTGGAGAGTAAAATCCACTTCGTCTAAAACGGTGGGCTTAAACTGATGCAGTTCGTCTGTACGCCACCACAGACGAATCTCTTCAGTGAGCTGTTCCTGTAGCTGGACAATCTCCCAGGAGGAGGTTTGCTCTCGCATCCGGGCCTGTTCTTCCGCCAAATCCAATTTACGAAAAATGCTAGAGATCCGACGCTGTTTATCACGGATGGTATGACGAACAATCTCAGTGGGATGGGCCGTAAATACCAGACGGACATCCAGATGATTGATCAGGTTCTGGATGTGGCGCGGGGGAACATTCAGCTGGCTGAGCAGCGGAAATAGCCAGTGAAAGGTACCTGTTCCCTTTTGCTTTTGGGCGACGTTACCAATATCTGTATTAACTAAAGTATTGAGAAAGGCTTCGTGGCTATCGTTGGATGACGCACTGAGGCTTTGCTTGACACCATTCCCCATACCGGCGGCGACGCTTTGATAATGTTTCTGCTGGTCTTGTTGTTCGTAATGTTGCTCAACAATGTTGATCAGCTGAAAATATAGGGCAAAGGCTCGCGCCATGCGAATAGCGTCTTCTAAGCTAAGCTGCTCAATCAGCTGCAGGGCATCAGCATTAGCCGTATCTGCCTGGCCATCAGGGGCACACATACGGCGAATATTTTTGAGTAACCCCACTAGGGCAGCACCGCATTCAGTCTCCAAAACTGATTCCCAGATGCTTTCTACTACGGTTAGGCGGTGCCTTAGAAACACTTCGGATGCCCCTGGGACAGAGGGGCTCTCGGATTTCGCTAGGACCATATCATCTTGGGAGGAAACAGTTGGACTCATTCAACGTCAGCAGTAACGACTGAAAGACAGAGATTGCCCATACTCAGCATCTCCGAGAAAATTGTAGAGGCTTTCGGACGCTACTATGCACGATCTGATCGGATGATCAGTGAAAATGTTTATAAAGGTCTTTGGGGATCGGGATCTAATACAGGTAGCTGAATGCTACGAAATATCTCTTCACTTGCCAGGCCAAACTGCGTTAACCAGTAGGTTAATGTGTGGCCCACAAGTAAAATTCCCAAAAATGGCAAAGTCGCTGCTGCCAGACCAATCTGGGGGTTTTTTATTAGGATAAGCGGTAGGTCACTCACCGTTTTTTGGGTGGATTTCTCACGAAAAGGTTGCATAAATAAGGTGCTCGTAGTAAACGTATAGCAACTTTGGGGAATATCGTGGCCGGTGCGATCGCACTTCCCTATTGTTTCTGTGCCTATTTACAACCTAGCAGTTACCGTTAATCCTGGGTGCGGTTCTGGCAGTAATGTTGCGAACTACATCTAGGTTAGATAAAGAATTGCTATCTGTTCAGAGGATGTTGGACAGGCCCCTCGATCCGGGGAATGTATCCCCCACTGCTAGGTTCACAGGTGAATGACATGGTCAATCAGCCCCGCAATACATATGTTATCTGTAGGGGGCAACTTGACTAAACCTACCTGGGCAACTACATTTTGCGGTCGAGGCGTCGTTGAGCAGTTATGGGATCTAAAGGTCTATGTTCAGTCACGTAAAATCTGATCCGCCCCCGACATTAGATCCGACGGCGCTTTTGCCCTGGTTTGAGGATGTGGTCAATAATGCTGCCTGCGTCTTAAAACTTAAGCTCAGGGGCAATATTCTGCATGTCTATGCCCAATCTGCTGGGTTAGACCGCGACTATGTGCTGCTGCGGCTGGTGCGATCGCTGCTGGACCGTAAAGACTCGCTGTTTAAAGACTTTCCGCAAATCTATCAGCTTTATTTTTACAGTGTTCGGTCAGAGCAGCAGCGGCCTGACTGGTCTACGCCCATCTATCTAAATCGTTTAGAGCGCCATCTAGAACAGCTGGTGGAAAACAGTGCTGACCTGGAAGAAGTCAAGCGATCCACTGCCCATTTAACGTCCGGCATTGGCTATTTGGATGATGCCACCTCCGCCATTGTGCTATCCAATGCCAGTCTGGCCAGAAAAGGCGATCCGGATGCGATCGCTCGCTATTTGAGCCAAACCCTCAGCTCCCTGGATGTGGGGGTGGATGTGGTGGTTAAAGCGTTGCCCGGCAAGGCCAAGCGAGCTCAGGGGGTGGTGACAGCAACGGCGGGAACTATCACCGTGGATCCCAGCCGCGATCTGATCAATCGTCTATGGATTTTATGTCGAGCCGCCTATAGCCCGGACCCGGCTATGGTGGCTGAACCCACCGCCCAGCGACTGCGGGACCTGAAACTTACCCAGTTTCAGGATGCTGTCATTTCGGTGCAGGTGCTGGGGGAAGCTACCCCGGACTGGCGTTTGCGGGTGGACCTCACCCCCGATGAAGAAATTCTTAAAGAATGGGGCCGCTGGGGGGATACAGAATCCATTACCCGATTGCTCAATCAGACATTAACGCCCCTGAATGTCAGCGTCATGTCTGAGATCAAGGACACTACGCTACACCTGGTGTGTCAGCCCCTGGGAATGGGCCAGACCGTTGTCGCAGAAAAAGGAGCCCATGGGGCAGGGGCTGAGACAGACATTATTGATGCGATCTCGCCCCTACTAGAGCAGCTAGCCCCCCAGGGTTTAGGTCGAGCGATGGTCTATGGCCCCAGTCTGGATGGTGTAAACCCAGCCTGGCTGAAGTGTTTAGATTTGCCAGCCAGTGAATATCGCGACCTGTCGGCACCGACTATAGAACTGGCCCGTCAGGGAGACTTACCCGCCATTGCCTACTGTCTAACCAAGCTGCTCAACCCTGACCTGGATGAACAGCTGTTAACCGGGGGAGTGCGGGTGCAGCTGTTGCTGCGAGACCAGCGGCTACACATCATGATTGATGCCCCCGTCTGTCCGTCGCGACGTCAGGTAGCCCCAAAAATTAAACAGTATCTACGGCAGAACCCCATTAGGGGAATTGCCGGTGTCCGAATCTATGGTCGTCGGGCCGGACAAAAACGCCCTGACTGGAACTATGGCTATGACCGTCAGGCCAAACAGCGTTTGGTCCCCGAAGCGGCCCCTGAGTTTACGGCTTCCGATGCCTACTTAGGAGATTTGATTCAGCCGGAGGACGATGATGTCGCCGCTGTAGACTCCAATTTGTCCAGTTGGGCCGTTGAACAGGTGCGGTCCCTGTTAATCAAAACCCAGCTGTTTGCCTCTGTTGCCACGGATGCAGAGACCACTCGGACGATGTCCCCTGGCCGCAAAGCCATTGCCCTGGCTTGGGGAGCATTGGGGTTACTACTAGCATTTCAAGCCGATTGGATCGGGGGGCAGTTGTTTAAGTCCCAGTCCCTCGCCCTCAAAGCCCAGCGCACTGTATTGGCAGAAAGCGAGGACAGCGCCGCTGAGGCGACACCACAGCCCTCCACATTTGAGGAACAGCTCGCTCAGCTCAACTGGGGTAGAAACAGCGGTGATGACACCCTGAGTTTGGATGATGACACCCTTGGTGCAGAGCTGCCGGGTTTTGCCAGTTCTGCCATCAACGACACTGATTTATTGGGCAGTCCGCCCCAGACAACGGTGTCTATGACTGAGGTGCTGACGGCATCGCCCTATCCGTCCTTTAAAAGTCAACAGCTGAATGAAAAGCTAGCGCTCTATGACTGGTACATCGCCGAAAATGGCGCGCCCGATGTGTTGGTCTTTGGCAGCTCTCGGGCACTGCGCGGGGTGGATCCGGCCGCTCTGACCCAGGCATTGGAGCCCCTGGGGCATGAAAATGTTAGCGTTTTTAACTTTGGGGTAAATGGTGCAACGGCTCAGATTGCCGATCTGGTGGTGCGACAGCTGTTGACCAATTACCCATCCCCCAGGCTGGTTTTGTGGGCAGATGGGGCGCGGGCCTTTAATAGTTCACGGGTGGATGTGACGTTTAATGCGATCGCCACCTCAGACGGCTATCAACAGCTTATCTCAGGTGAGCTGTTTCCCGACTCCTCCGATGAGTTTTCCGGGCCACAACTCAACCCCGCTCAGCAGATCAACCGTTACTACGCCCGGCTTGATCAACAATTAAGCGACACCCTGGCCGATCTATCCTCTGCCCATGGGGAGCGGGCCGGTCTTCAAAAGGCTAATCGCACCACCCCGGTTGCTGCCAACGGTGCCGAGGCAGGGGCCGTCAATCCAACCGAAACTGATTTAATCGATGCCCACGGTTTTCTCCCCCTGGGGATTCAATTTAATCCCGCTACCTACTACTTAGACCATCCTCGGGTAGCCGGCACCTACGACGGTGACTACAAAGCCTTTCAAATGGAAGGCCCCCAGGCAGACGCCCTGGAACGTCTGTTGGACTACACTCAGGCCCGAGACATTACCGTCGCCTTTATCAATACTCCTCTGACCAACGAATATCTAGATCCAGCGCGAATGGAAGTAGAAAGCCGCTTTCAGCGCTACATGCTGCAGATAGCCGCCAGAGAACCTGGGCTGCTGTACCGCGACCTGGGGCAGCTGTGGCCCAAACGCTATGACTATTTTTCTGACCCCAGTCACCTAAATCGATTTGGAGCCTATCAGTTATCCAATCGACTGGCCCAGGACCCGATGATTCCCTGGCTCAAGCTCAAGACTCCCGCCGAATAATCACTACACCTTGCCCCGATGACGCTGCCTTCCATCGTTTACGGTTTATTTCTTTTAGCCACTGGTTTGGTGTACTGGCTATTGCCCAGTCGCGGTCTAAAACTATGGCTGCTGGTATTGACTAGCCTGATATTTTATGGATCACTGCAGCTGCAATATTTGCCCCTGTTGCTGGCTCTTGTTTTCGCCAACTACCTGATCGGTCGACGTCTTAGCGCCCCCTTAGACTGGCGCATTCCCAATGAAGAATGGCACTTTGCCCAACAAGACTGGGATCGTAAGCGATTTATTTTGATGTGGGTGGGCATCAGTCTCAATGTACTGTTGCTGCTGGGTTTTAAGTACGTCACCCCGATGGCGGCAGATATTAACCCCAGTTTGCAATTGCTGATGCCGTTGGGGTTAAGCTTTTTCTGCTTTGAGTCCATCGCCTATCTAGTAGATATTTATCGAGGAGCCCCGGCAGCCCATCATTTTATTGAGTTTGCTGCCTATAAACTCTTTTTCCCAAAGCTGATTGCCGGACCGATTACACGGTTTCAGGGCTTTATTAGCCAGGTAAAGCGCCCCAAATTGCCGAGTTTGGAGCAGGGTGTGGAAGCCGGCTGGCTGATCGCTTCAGGGGCAACCAAAAAACTATTGCTGGCCGATCGCATTGGCCTACTGGTCAATCTCAGCTTTGATAACCTTGAGCGAGCCGGCAGTGGCGACCTGTGGCTTGCCATTTTTGCCTACGGATTACAGCTGTACCTCGACTTTAGCGGCTACGTAGACATCGCCCGAGGCAGTGCGCTGTTGCTAGGCATTCAGCTGCCTCAGAACTTTGACTTTCCCTACTTCACCACCAGCATTGCTGAGTTTTGGCGTCGTTGGCACATCACCCTGGGGGATTGGCTGCGCAACTATTTATATTTTCCCCTGGGGGGCTCCCGCCAGGGATTAACCAGAACCTGTCTAAACCTATTGATTGTCATGGTCATTGCCGGCATCTGGCACGGTGATCAGTGGGGCTTTTTAATTTGGGGCGGACTACACGGGTTAGCTCTGGTCATCCATCGTTTGACTTATGCCGTTGCCGAGGCGCGCTCCGGTCTCAAATCCTTTTGGACTAGCTGGCCTGGTGCCATTAGTGCCTGGGTCTTTACTCAACTATTTGTATTTCTCAGCTGGGTACCCTTCCGCCTGCCCAATGTGCAAGACATGGGGTTAGTGGTCAATCACTTTTTTAACCAGGCGGCAGATGTGCAATTTGCCCAAAAAGTTTACTTAGAATCCTTGGGGGTAAGTCGCGTCGGTGCCGTTGTCATGCTGCTAGGGCTGACGGGCATTATGGCCCTGCTCCATGGTTTTAAACATCGCCTAAAGTTACAAATCAGCTGGCCACTAAAGCTGATGTTTATTCCCTTAGGTCTCTATTTAGCTTGGTTACTGGCCCCAATCGAAACCGTACCTTACATATATTTTGAGTTCTAAATTGGGCAGACCTTGGCCACTTTATGAGAACAGCCCTTTGCATGGTTCTCATGATTCAAATGATTAGCCAGACTAACTACCATCGCCTGTAATAAACAAAACCTTATCTCTGTCTGACGTTGCTGATTTCAGGAGCAGCCAAGTCAAAGCTGAAGCAATTATTAAGCTGCGTTGCGAAGAATGAATTGTAACGTTATATTTATATACAAGCGAACAGAGATTATTTGTCTCTGCTAGCCATACATACCGTACCTTTACAACGCAATAATTTATCATGACGACTACTCTACAGCAGCGCTCTAGCGCTAATCTGTGGGATCAGTTTTGTGAGTGGGTTACTAGCACCGAGAATCGCCTATATGTAGGCTGGTTTGGCGTTCTAATGATCCCCACACTGCTGGCTGCCACTGCT
>JBCCJR010000190.1:0-9512 GCA_039045805.1 Cyanobacteria bacterium P01_C01_bin.118 | reverse complement strand
GGCCTGACTGGTGGGCATCGAGCGAGCGACACCGGCGATACCATCGCGGTAACCGGGCACCAGTGTTGCATTGGCAGCTAATACGGCCAGACTGTCGCTGGGGGTAACAAAGAAGTTGCTACCGACGATCATGTTGCGATCTCCATCGCCGTCAGACGCCGCCCCAAAACTGGGAGCATTGGCCCCGAACATCACCTCTACCAGGTCATGGGCATACACCAGATTCGGATCTGGGTGACCACCGCCAAAGTCCTCCAGGGGTTCACCGTTTTGCACAGTCCCCTTGGGTGCGCCCAGCAAGCCTTCAAAGATCGACTTAGCATAGGGACCCGTCACCGCATGGAGTGAATCCATACACATGTTGAATTTCCCAGAGGTAAGCAGCTGACGGATTTGCTCAAAGTCAAATAGCGTTTCCATCAGGGCCGCATAGTCATTGACCGCATCTAGCACTTCAACGGTCATATTGCCGAGGGATGTAGTGCCCACCCGGTCCAGATTGACATCTTCCGCTTCTAAAATTTGGTACTTATCAATTACCTTACTGCGCTCAAAAATAGCACTGGTGACCTTCTCAGGAGCGGGACCACCATTACCAGTGTTGTATTTGATGCCAAAGTCACCATCGGGACCACCGGGATTATGACTCGCGGAGAGGATGATGCCACCAAACGCACTGTATTTACGAATAATGCAGGATACAGCCGGGGTGGAGAAAATGCCTCCCTGACCCACTAGGACTTTCCCAAAGCCACTAGCCGCCGCCATTTTTAGAATGATTTGAATCGCCTGGCGATTGTAGAAGCGACCGTCTCCACCAACCACCAGCGTTTGGCCCTGATAGCCGTCCAAACTATCAAAGATGGATTGAACAAAATTTTCTAAATAATTGGGCTTTTGAAAAACAGTGACCTGTTTTCGTAAACCAGATGTCCCTGGTTTTTGATCTGAAAAAGGCGTTGTAGAAACCGTTTGGATGGCCATGGTACTCCTTATCTCTGCGTCGGCATGCCGATTCATCTTTAAAAAGATTAACAGGATGGCTGCGGCTGCCATGTGATTGACGGATCCAAACTACGTACGTTCCGTTTTTTTGAGTTCGGAAGTCGGAGTTCGGAAGTCGGAAAGTTACTTCGTTTCAAAATTCCGAATTCCGAATTCCTATCCACTGCCGTTTGACCTGGCGCAAAAAGTTGAGCCAGAACTGGGCTGGTTTGCCATAGAACGTAAATACGTCCCCATAGGCCAGATTGGCATTTCTGTGGTGTAACTGGTGGCGCTCAGGGGTGTTGATGTAAAGCAAGCGGCACAGCGTTTTAATCGACCTAGGGGTGTGATAGTCAGGGGCAAACTGATGACGCCAAATCACATGCATTTGCGCCAGCAATAGACCAAACACTGTGCCGAGGGGAGACAGTAGCCACAGCACAGGCACCCAAATAACGTAGGGAAGAAAGCCTAAGAACCCAGGCAGTAATGCTTGAGGACAGTGCTTCCGCCAGGCGTAGCTGACAAAGCTGCGATTGGGGCTGTGGTGCACAATGCTGTGGTAATGCCCAAAAACATGTTCGGGCACGTGGTAAACAAACGTAGCGACAAAGTCCCCCAGCAGTAATATCAGCAGGGACGTGCCCAATATAGTTAGTAGTTCCATTGCCAATCGCCTCACAACTGTTCGGCAACTTAGCAAATGAAATTTAAGACGGATTTAATATTTGCTTTAGGAATGATTGATGGTTAGCGCAACTTTGGTTAATAAAACCGTCATAGTTGTTAATGCAGATTGGGCAGTTTCTTGCTTAAATATGTACGCGTTTACCGAGTTGATTGCACGCTGCTAAACAGCGCGATCGCAAAACAGGCCAATAGCAACAACCAGATGATGATCCCCGGTAAAAACGCCAGCAGTCCAGTACCGCGCAGCGTCCATACTATGGCCGTCATCGCCATCGTTGCCAGCAACAGTTGAGTGATCGGACGCAAACGGTTAGCCATGGAAAAAACTGGGTATATCTTCCTAGAGGAGCAACAAGGTTTACTAAGGTTTTACGCAAATCTGTGCCTGCTTGACACTAGTCTTACGCCCTCTGGTTAATAATGGCAACGAACCAGTGAATATGAGCATATTAGTGCTTAAGCGAGCTGAGACGGAGCTTTAACTTTAACCTTCATTTTATTAAGTACATTTAGGTCTTTTTTATATTTATCAATGGTTTCGACGACACAACAGGCAGCATTATTGCGGGGCGATATCCTGATTGCTACGGACAACCACAGAGGTAAAGGAGCCGCTGTCACTGCTCAAATGTATGTACCGTTGGTGCGCTCTCAGCTTTGGGAGCAACTTACAGACTACAGTCGCTGGGTGCATTACTTTCCCGACATTACACAGAGTCGTGAGCTAGAAGCCTCTGTCAAACAGCAAGTCAAGCAGCAGTCAAAGCGCATCACCCGTAAGCTGTACCAGGCTGCTCGCAAAGCCTTTATCCTATTTACGGCCCAGGTAGAAATTTACCTGCACGTTGTTGAGCATTTACATCAGAGTATTCAGTTTCGGCTGGAGCGAGGCACCTTTGCCGATTTTGCGGCTGACCTTGTGCTCGAAGACTTTGGTGAAGGCACCCTGCTGACATATTCGGTCAAAGCTACCCCCATAATTCCAGCGCCTAAGTTTTTGCTGGAGCAGGCGATGCGGATTGACCTGCCCGGCAATATGAAAACTATGCGGCGGGTCATGTGTCAGTCCTAGTCCGTCCTAATGCCTCTCTACATACAACCTGCCAGCAGCCAGAGCAGCGCTGCTGGTAGAGTACACTTGCCCATCACTTAGAACATCCAACTCACGGTTGATCACCCAGCAGCGATAGCCATCATCCTGCTGACTAATTTCAATGATCCACCCTACACGGGCAGACACTTGCACCACCTGGGTTATGTCCATGGAGAGTTCCTCACAAGCTCCATTACCTAGACTAGCAAACTGCTCAGATGTGATGCGCTAATGGGCAAGCAGTATGGCCATTATGAGGGTTGAATAGTGTCTAACCAGATCCTTAGTCTCACCGCGGAGCTTCACAGGTATATGCTTTCGGTTGGTGTGCGAGACCAAAATATTTTACAAGAGCTACGCCAGGAAAACGCACAGCATCCTAGAGCAGTAATGCAAATCGCCCCAGAACAGGGACAGTTCATGAGCTTACTGGTGCAGCTGTTGGGGGTTAAAAAGGCCCTAGAAATCGGTGTTTTTACTGGCTATAGTTCATTGGTGGTGGCCATGGCTTTGCCAGAGGATGGTCACCTTATTGCCTGCGACATCAGCACAGAATACACGGCCATGGCCCGTAAATACTGGGAGAAGGCGGGTGTGGCCCACAAGGTGGACCTAAGAATTGCTCCGGCATTAGATACCCTGGATCAGCTAATCGCAGAGGGACACGGCGGCAGCTTCGATTTTGCCTTTATTGATGCCGATAAGAGTAACTATGACAACTATTATGAGCGCTCACTAACGTTAGTGCGGTCAGGGGGACTGATCGCCATTGACAATGTCCTGTGGTCTGGTCGAGTGGCCGACTCCGTAGAGAACCAGGACAATCGTACTAAGCATATTCATGCCTTAAATCAAAAAATCCATGGCGATGAGCGAGTGTCCGTTAGTTTAGTCCCCATTGCAGATGGGTTAATGCTGGCGATGAAGCATTAGAGCCTGTTCAAAATTAAAATCAGGCCCTGTTCATCCGTTAGTAAAACCATTTAGAACTTCGTCGTTATTTCTTTTGGGGAAACTGACTGATATCGGCAGTCCCATAAAAAATGAGTTCCTTTTCCCGTAAGCGCAGCCGATCCACTCGCAGCTGAGTGCCCTGGAGTGCAAATTTCTCTAAATCTAGTAATGAATTTACGTGCTCAATAATGGCTTTACCCAGAGCTACAGCTGTTTCGTCGCCGCTATAGCTAACGTCTACAAACTGAATTTTGTGACGGTCCTCAACCTCTAGACGAGCCATCAGGTTGATATCCAGTACAGGAGCCCAGTCACCCGCCTTAACCTTGGTTTTAATCTGGCAGGTTTTATCCTGACCCAAGGTAAAAATAGTGTCTTGAAAATGTAGCTTTCTACCGTCAACCTCTAACTGCTCTAATTTCTCAACGACAAACGTAGTGTTGAAAGACTTGGTCAGGTCCTCTTCAGTAAGCACCACGCGCATTGAAGCTCGTGTGGGCTGACGGAGGTTGATTTTACCTTTGAAAATAGAGCCAAAATCCAGGGAAACAGCCTGCAGATAAAGCTCCATGGACTCAAGTCGCAGACCGTTATACATGAGCATACTGGTCCCCATAAAGTCAAAGCCATCAACGCTTCCCTGAAGTAGCTTGGATACAGGTTCGGCTCGTACGGTGGCATCTAACTTGCCCGTACGCTTAAACAGTGCGGCAATGGCAGTTGTCACCGCCTTGCTAACGACTTGGTCACCGCTCTGTCCTGGAAATGGTAAGTTGCCTAACACGAAGGATGTCATTCCTGATCAGTGAGCGATTTCAATGGCCACGACAGCCGAAACCAAAATAAGTGGCCAGACATATTATGTACTTTTTTTAAGAAACGTAACCAGGGGTAACGATACCGTTCCCTTATAGATGTGATTGAAAGGCTAAAGGGATTGTAATGCAGGTTATTGTCTGCTGATCCGGATCGCTGAATTAAATAATGGGTCGTTTTGGGTCAGGGGATTAGGTTGTTGCTAGCGAAAGCGTTAAAACAGCGACAGACAAAGTGGTTGCGGTTGCTCACCATAGTCGCTATGGGATTTTTTGTGGATAGAGTTTTAGCAATTTGGGATAGTTATGGATTCGGTGAAGTTGAGTAAATCTTTGAGGGCTGGCTTGTCGGGGCATTATCCGCGCAATTGCACATTTTCTAAAACTGACTGGGATGCGATCGCACCCTTCTGGTTTCCCATTGCCTTTAGCCACGACATTACCGATACCCCGGTCGCAGCCACGTTACTAGATCAGAGATTAGTGATATGGCGCACTAACCAGGGCCTATCCGTAGCCAACGATCTCTGTATCCATCGCGGTGTCCCCATGAGCATGGGCCATCTCCACAACGATCAGCTGATCTGTAAGTACCACGGCTTTCACTATGATGCCGCCGGTAATTGCACCCTGATTCCTGCCAATCCTGAGGCCACCATTTCTAAACGCCTCTGTCTCAAAACCTACCCCGTACGCGAAGCCTATGGTTTAGTGTGGACCACTCTAACCGGCGACGGAAGCAACGCCAATTTGCCCCACCTGCCGGAATGGGATGACGTCAGCTATCAGTCCATTTTGCCCGACAGCATCGATATCAATGCCGCCGTTGGTCGTCAAATGGAAGGCTTTTTGGATGTGGCCCACTTTGCCTGGGTCCACCACGAAGCCTTTGCCAGTCGTGACAATCCGGTGGTGCCTCCCTACACCGTTACCTCTACGCCCCAAGGGCTGCGGGCCGAGTACACTAGCACCGTCAGCAACTTTCCTAAAGCCCTGCAGCATCGCGCCCCAAATGATTTTCAATGGCTGCGGGTGTTTGATGTGTTTTTACCCTTCGCTGCCATTTTGCGGGTACATTTTCCCGAGGACGATCGGTTGTGTATCTTAAATGCGCCGTCTCCCATTTCTGCCCGTAAGACCCGACTGTTCTCCCCTCTGTGTCGCAACTTTGACCAAGATCAGCCGCTGGAGCCGGTCTATGAATTTAACCGGCAAATTTTTTCAGAAGACCAGGAAGTAGTGGAAGCTCAGTATCCAGAGGATTTACCCCTGGATCTCCGCACTGAGTATCACATCCCTGCAGATAAAACATCCATCGCCTATCGTAAAGGCTTAGCAGACCTGGGCTTGAGCAAGGTTTATACCGCATAGAACCTGGGTTTTCTGAAAAATCGGGGTTCTATGGTGAAGTGAATGGGGAGAGCACTCCAGTCACAGAAGCCAGGTTTAATCATGCCATCCCAAAAGTCTCCTAACAATGAAGCAGAGCGACCTATACTCATATGGCTGAGCCAGTTTTGCCTGTTAATCATGTGTCTTGGCCTGATCTTTTCAATAGGGCTAAGCTTTCACTTTTGTGCAACGACAGTCAATGAAACCTGTTGGTCACGGTCATCTATCATTCCAATTTTGTTAGGCATTATTTTGCTAGCCATCAACCTATGGCTGCTCTATGGTCTTGAGAAAGGACTCTCCTACGCTCGCTGGCTAATCGGTATTTTTATGATTGCTGGAGCTGTTATTAGCATTGAAAATATGAACTACCTTCAGCTCATATTTCGAGCGATGGAACCCGAAAAGGTTTAAACACACCGCCCTATGACTGTTGGCATCCAGAAAACTCCTGGAATAATGTTGTCATCTTCTGCGGCTACAACAGCTACGCCCAGCTAGCCAGAAAAGTTCTCTGGGAGATAATGATTTTCATGCTACAAATTTTCTCAGGAATATGGCTCATAGCTAGCCGCACTTCTAGACGTTATTTTGTTGGTCAGACTAAATAAATGTTAATGCCTAAGGCATTACTGAAGCGGCGCGAATGCATCTCCAGAGGGTTATAGGTCGCTCACTCTGCCAGGAACTTGGGAGTAGAGGCATGGTATTAGAATCATTGTATTTACAAGAACAGCCCGGATGTCAACACCATTGCCGACCGCCTATTCCCTAATATCCACATTACCCGAAATATCCACATTACCCGAGACTTTACTTTGTGCAGTCCTCGCATTATCCCTGCATCCAGGCCAGGTGGTTTTTGAGCAAGTTACCTAAATCATAGTTCTCGACAATTGTTTGTCTGGCCCGTTCTCGTATCGTCTGCATTTCTTCAGAATGATCCAAGACGTGGTGAACCTTCTCAGTAATAGCCTCTATGTCAAAAAAGTCCACCAGGATACCGTTAACACCATCTTGAATAACTTCCTCGACGGGGGCTGTCTTGGAACCGACAACTAAGCATCCTGTGGATAATGCTTCTAACATCGACCAGGACAGCACAAAGGGATAAGTGAGATAAATATGAGCCGATGATGCCTGTAATACGCTCAAATATTGGTTATAGGATAAGTAGCCAGTAAAGTGAATCCGAGACATGTCTAAATCGAGTGTCTCCAGCATATGCTCTTGATAGGTTTTTCCATCTTTGCGAGGAGAGCCATAGGCTACGCGATCTTCTCCTACGATGACTGCATGGCAATGGGGGCGATGTTTTTGCAGCTTTACTACGACTTCCATAAACTGGGGAAAGCCTCGATAGGGTTCCATGCCTCTAGCCACATAAGTAACAATCTCATCTACCTCCGATAGGTCCAGGGGAGATTCACAGGCAATGGGCTCAGGGGGTTCGATTACGAGTTTGGCATCAGTTTTGGGGCAAAAGAAGTCGATGTCAATGCCGTCGTGACAAACGGTGAGTTTGTTGTGGTATTCCGTTGGAAATTGTTGTTGTTGCCAATGGGTGGGGGTGAGGCCGCGATCGCAACTATATAGGTCGATCAAAATCGCCGCATTACGAATCCGCAGTTTGGCCGCAACCTCCTCATTACAAGGAAACGCCGGGTCAAAATCAGCATCGCTGCCATAGGCATGGTAGAACCATTCAAAAAAGCAGAGATACTGGGAATTAGGAAACAGGTCTTTCATAAACAGCCCCGGTCCCCAACCAGAATGAGCATAGACAATATCCGGCTCAAACTTAAGCTTTTCCTTTAGCTGGGAAGCGACTCGATAGACAGCCTGCCCTTCTAGAACAGCACTTTCCAGAGGCCGCACATAGTAATGAACGTCGGGATGGGGTTTTCGAGCCGGTTGATAAATGACCTTATTTACACCGGCAATAGAACCGTTTTTACGAGTAGTACCAAAGACAACGGTATTATTAGAATCTTTGGCCAGGGCCTTAGCCAAGTGACGAAACTGGGCCGGAAAGTTCTGATGCAGGAAAAGGATATTCATTATGTGCCTTGGGGCATAGGGGCGTTATGGTCATGTATCAGCATCCCACAGGGATACACCCTCTAATCACGGAACTATCATCCTTTAAGCCATCTTTGCATTTTTACGGAATATCGCCCGTAAAGTAGTACAGCACTATGACTCAGCATATTTTTAGTTGATCGTCTCATCAAGCGTCAGGGATTTTACTGAATCGGGGTGTATAGACTTAATGGATAGTTGAACGGTCGCATCTAGTAGATGAATCTATCGGCTAGAGATTTTCCATCCCTAAGTGTGGAGCGGCTGCTTGTGTGTTTCCTGTTACATCGTCCAGGGTGACAAAAGTCGCCCTGGATAATTTACTACGTATTACGTCTGGTGATGGCTTGCTCCGACAGCGTAATCGGCTCCTGTCCTCGTACCGTCGCCCTCTCCCCGTGAAGCGTTTGACAGATATAGCACCCCCATTGCTGGACCTTTGAAATAGCTCTAATATTATGTCTGTCCGTTCACGATCATTCATCCTACGCAAATGGAAGTGGTCTGATGTCGGCGCTATCCGTCATCGATGATCTCCATCACCACATCATAATTTTGAATAGGCTTCTCCATTGGAGATTGTTGTTTTCCATGGGAGAGCAATTAATGCGATCTCACACAAAAATATTTCAGCCATAAAATTCTCTTATGAGATATCTTCTGCTAATGAAAGCACTGATGCAAACATCTCAGAGACTCTTTGCATCAATCATTCTGTCAGCGGTTCCCCTTGGTAAGGGGAACCGCGTATCGCCAAGCACCATAAAGGTTTTCCATGCACCCCCTACTTAACCAATTCAAATATCGAAACCTTGTTATGCATTTTTCTAATGCCGGGGGTAACGCCCCCCACGTAAGCACCATCTAAACCATGAGAGTTTTCGATAATAGCCAAACCCCTGAATATCAATAAACTTCACCAGATCAAACCCGACATACGGTAGCGTAAAACACACAATTGATGTGACACAGATCGCTATAGATCTAGAGCAATTTTCAAGTTTTAAAAAATCCGCCAATCGCTCACACAACAACTAATCCAGGCAAGTCAAAAGCAAAATTCACACCACAATGTCATGCTCTTATTAAATAAATGTTGCAGCTATTGTTTCTAATTGCTAAGGTGTGACCCATGAATTGTTACCAATGCCGTTTGAAATGATCACCTGGCATCAGTCAATATCACGATTCATCTGTACCATCGCTGATTTGGAGAATCACTGTGTCAGTTGTAGCTACAACTCACTAATAGACTACAGATAATCTCATCCTAACGATCAGCAACATTTAGAAGGGTTCAACCAGCTCTTCAGTTCCCGTCCCCATAGTATTTAGGCCATATCAGTACATGCCTGATACCTTTTGCTCTGTTAGCAAGGTCAGGTATCAGGTGCCTTTGGAGATATTTTTAATATGGATATGCAAGGAAAGACGGCTCTGGTTACCGGAGCCTCACGCGGTATTGGCCGTGCGATCGCCATCGAACTCGCAAAACAAGG
>JBCCJR010000189.1:0-9544 GCA_039045805.1 Cyanobacteria bacterium P01_C01_bin.118 | reverse complement strand
CCCCCGCTGTGATCGCAATCCCCAGATCCAGCAGCGTCGGTTCTGAGCGAGCCCACACCTCTGAGCCATATTCCGATAGGCCCAGCATAAACCCAAGGGCAGTAGACAGGGCAATTGCGATCGCAGTGCCGATGCCTAACGCCTTAGCCCCCTCCTTAATCAGCTCGATATCACCTTCCAAAAAACCAAAGGCCATACCTCTGATCGGTAGCATCAGCGGTGCCACCAGCATTGCTCCAATGATCACCGCTGCACTATTAGACAGCAGACCCAGCGTGGCAATAATACAGGCTCCAATGGTCATCACCACATAGTCACGATTAAGCTCCGAATCATCCATCAAGCTATCGCGCATATGTTTTAGTTCTATGGGTGACACTCGCCGCCCACCAAAATATCGATCTGCGACCGTTTTCAGCCCATCTCGTACCATGGTTCGCCCTATGGAAAACATATTCACGCGTTCAGACTATAACAAGTCCCTTCAATGTCCAGTCCGACGATTACGTACTGTGGCAATTACGCAACTACCCACCCTATAAAAAATCCATAATTCAGCGCAGTAAAAATACGCCATTAAACCTCATTGTTATTTGTTTCTGAAGATGCGCATGGGATCAGATTTAGACCGGTATAGTTCGATTATGAGGCATTTGCCCTACTGAAACTTGTGGTATTCACATAGGAAATTTTCATGGGTTTTCTAAAACGTATGTTCAAGCAGGACAAGCCTGCAGGAGCCAGTATTAAAGCGGGTCGTCGTCCTGGTGCCAAAAAATCGGCTCCTAAAACTACTGCCGCTGCCCCCACCGCCGCTGCTGCTAACAATGCACCTGCCGCTGCTGCCGCAGAGGATGATATTCCTTTGTGTAAAATTGGTCTTACAGGTGAATTTGATGAAAGCGGCCTCGCTAAGCGGGTTGCCCTGGCCTTTGATGAAGACTCCCAGCTCGATGATGTTGAAACCCTATGGGTTGCTCAGCTTAGCAGTAAGGTCGTCCTAAAGGGAAAAGTCCCTAGCCAGGCAATTCTTGACAAAATGGTGGCCGTCGCCAAGGACATTGATGGAGCCACGGCGGTTGACACTAGCCAGGTAGAAGTCGGTTAGTTTTAAAGACTGTTTGTTGAAGCTTTGAATCAATATAGCTTGGCACAATCAGCCAAGTTGCTAAATAAAAAGGGTGATGGCCGCTTTGGCCATCACCCTTTTACCTATGATTATTATGAGTTTTATCTTTTTAATCTCAAACCGTTAGTGAGCCCCAGAGTCCTTACTAAAGAGCACCAATACCGTTTTGACAATCAACTTGATGTCGTAAAAAAAGCTCCAGTTTTCCTGATAGCGCAAGTCTAACTTGATGACATCCTCAAAATTGGTAATCGAAGAACGACCATTAACTTGCCATTCACCCGTCATACCAGGCTTCACATTAAGGCGCTGCCAGGCACCTACTTCATATTGCTCAATTTCATCGGGTGTAGGTGGCCGGGTACCGACCAAACTCATGTCACCCTTAAGCACATTCCAGAACTGAGGAAATTCATCCAAGCTAGTTTTTCGTAGAAACGCACCGATCTTAGTAATACGAGGATCGTTTTCATTCTTAAATAAAGGGCCTTCCACCTGATTGACCACCTCACTCTTACGAGCTTCAGCATCGGTCACCATTGAGCGGAATTTCCATATTTTAAATCGCCGACCTAGCCAGGAACAACGAGTCTGTGCAAAGAACACAGGCCCCCCGTCATCAAACTTGATGATGATGGCCACTGGCACATAGACTAACGCGGTCAAAAATAACCCCACCAGGCCCCCAAAGATGTCAAGGGCACGCTTGGCTTTGGAGTTAACCGAAGGATGAGTTTCAGGCAGTATCTTGGTTTCAGCCCTGGTATCTGCAGTAGCAGCAGCCAAGGTAATGTCAAAAACCTTATCCAATTCAGTCAAGGACAACACCATCATGACCTGAGGGGGAACATTGATTAGCCTCAATTTTGCGCCGTTGGCAGCACTCAATCGATGGCAAATGACCAGTGAGCCAATGCCACTACTGTCAATAAATCGGGTTTCTTCAAAATCTAAAACCAGTTCAGATAGGTCAGCATGCTCAGCAAAAAGCGTCTGGCACTGCTTTTTAAATGCTGTTGCTTCGACGACTGCCACACTTACCGGCAATCGAATGGTTTGAAACTCCGATTGCACTAGGGCTGACGCAGGAGAAGACGTCTTAACACTATCGACCATAAATCTAATAGCAATACTTACAACAGGCTGTCAGAATAATTGGCAACTTTAAATTGCCCAGAAGTTACATTAGACGGGTTATCTAACTAACCATCTAAATACGTTGGCCTTGTCAGCTTGACGCATTGCGATCAAGTAGTCGCTAGACTACCTAATCTAACTGTCAGCAAGATTCAGCATTTATTCGGTAGCCGCCCTCTTTGCACATAATTCTAAGCAACAACAACAAAATCTAACCTAAGAAAAAGTATTGCCCACAGAATCAATACAAATAGTCTTCAGACTCGGTAGTTTTCTTCATAATTCCGGTTACTTTTACCGCACCTTTTGGGATGTCGTTACTTAGAACATCACTCCCAGCTGAGACTATCTCCCCTTACACCCCCTATGCCTGAAATTCCAGACAAAACTCGTTCAGACCTCTGTCAAGGCAGCGACTAAGCATGTATTTTTGATACTAGATAGAGAGGTAATACCGTCTTTTAGTATGATATAGCCTCTACATGTAGCGTTAAAGATAAAACCTGCCCATGGGTACGCGAAAACAAGTTTCCTTGTTAAGTGACGAGGCTCAACAGGCTGTTAACCAGTCACGGTTTGAGAATTTAGTCCCTCAAACCATCCTTAACAGACGCGAGATCATAGATTGGAAACATAAAGTTGCAGCGTTCCAGACGTCTGTAAAGTTGACTCCCACCATGGAACAAGGGTGTCTATTTGAACAGGGTAGTGATCCGGCTGAGAGTATTGATCCCTTTGGGTTGCCTCAACAAAATACAGAGTTTTGGCGTTGGCAATTTAGTGATGTAGGTGTAGCAGCTTTATATTTCGTGATTGATTATCACAGCGACTTGCTGTTGTACGTGGGGGAAACTGTGAAATCAAATCAGCGTTGGAAAGGGGAGCATGACTGTAAACGCTATTTGATGAACTATCGCCAAACTCACTATCACCACAAGCTTGAAAGCCAATTGGGAATAGCATTTTGGCGGCATGCGCCAGCAGAACGTCGCCCTCGTCAGCAGGTAGAGTCCACACTGATTTATAAATGGCGATCCCCCTTTAATAAGGAAAATTGGAAATTTTGGGGAACTCCATTTATTGGCACGAACAGTGAATAACATTTTGTCCAGGGGGGTGACACCACTCATGGTTGTTCCCCTACATTGTCCCTATATTGTTGTTCTGTTTGAGTGGGTATCTGCCTAGACAATACCAGCATCAAACACTCTGCCAATAACATCTTCGATGGGGGGATCGGTGACTGTGAGGTCCTGAATCGGTAGCTGAGCCAGGGCCTGAGATACTGTGTTGGTAAGTTCCTCGCGCCGAACCAGCAAGGTGACTTTACAACCGTCAATAGATTGAACTTCTCCATAGGCAGCTAATGCTGATGCGGATACTGCTTTGGCAAGTTCGGCGGTCACCTCTCGATAGGGCGCAAATTGTTCCACTAGATTTGATAGTGAGCCATCATAAATTAGCTGTCCCTGATAAATTAGCAAAACGCGATCGCATAGTGCGGTGATATCAGCCATATAGTGACTGGTCAACACAATGGTGGCTTGATAACGCTGGTTATAAACCTGAAGAAATTTGCGGACAGCAAGCTGTGCATTGACATCTAAGCCAAGGGTGGGTTCATCGAGAAACAAGACCTTAGGGCGATGCAATAATGCCGCCAACATTTCTGCCTTCATCCGTTCCCCTAGAGATAGCTTGCGTACAGGCTGAGTCAGCTTGTCAGTCAAGTCCAGCAGGTCAGCAAGTTCATGGATCCGATGACGCAACTCCTTAGCCGATAGTTCATAGATAGCTCCGTTAATCCGTAACGAATCCAATGTGGGTAAATCCCAGATCAGCTGCTGTTTTTGCCCCATGACAAGGGTGATCTGCTCTAAAAATGCCCGCTGTCGCTTAAAGGGGTTGTGCCCTGCCACCCTCACCTGTCCTGTCGATGGATAAATCAACCCCGTTAGCATTTTCAATGTAGTCGTTTTTCCAGCTCCATTAGGTCCTAAGAAGCCAACAACTTCTCCAGGCTCCACGGTAAACGACACCTGATTAACGGCCTTGACCTGACGATATTGACGCTGAAAAAAATGACGCAATGTTCCCGCCACCCCAGGCTGTTTGATGGGAACTGGATAAATCTTTGTCAAGTTTTGAACATCAATAGCCTGCATAGACATGACAACAACTCCCTGAAACAAATCCCTGCTTTACGCTATAGCATTTGTCAGGTTAGTCAATATCAGTGATATCCATACCACCCTTAAGGGATACAACTGCCTATGTAGCCAATGTCCTGATGCATTAGGACATTGGCTACATGGGCGGTAAGACAGCCTTAAACCTTGGTTTAATCATTCGTAATATGACGTTTGCAACACCTCTCACTACAAAGCCCCGAGACTATGCCCTGACATCTACAACTGCTCTCACCTAAGCCTTCAAACTTGATAACCCAATGATGCATCAGTGTATTTACGGATTATGAGCCGCTGACAGTTACGTGATTCTGTATGACACAAAACTATTTGTTGAAATCCCCTCGTAAAGTGTCCTGACCATGAACGGATTGAATGTCTAAACTTATGGGGATAGTTGTTGCATAAAGTCTAAATAGACATAAATCGTCAATACTAGGTTACATATTGTTGCTTAATTTACAGGAGTTGTCGGCAGCGTAAACTCCGAGTAAATGATACATTAGGGGGCAATAAACAACATTGTCAGTGCAGCGATAGGTGACTCCGTTTTATGGAGGGATCGCCCCGATATCCGTCTAGTGAGATGAACCTGTCGTGGCAATTTGAGAGTAGAGATTGTGCATAAAAGAACTTTATCACCCCAAGATAAACTGGCCATTCGTGCTGTTGTTGAATCTCAGCTACAGGCCTTTCAGAGAAATGATGCTGTAACAGCATTCTCCTTAGCATGTCCGGAGCTGCAACATCAGCTACGTCAGCCGCGGACATTTTTGGAGATGATCAAAATTAACTATCAACCCATTTATAGTCCTCGGGCTGTGATTTTTGAAGGGATTGTCTATGTACAACAGCGGCCCACCCTACAAATGATGCTGATGACCCAGGGCGGCAATCTAGTGCGGGGGCTCTTTATGATGCAACAACAATCCGACTTCAGCTGGCGAGTGGCTGGCTGTCAACTGTTGCCGGTAGGGATTGAAAATCGACGACGGTCGTAAGCATTTTGTTGCCCCCCACAATTAATGTTTGAACTACGTACACAAATAATAATTCTACATATTTCCTTTATCCCCCTAGGCACTATTAGTTCTTTTGAACTATGATACAAACGTTCTAAACGAGAGTGACCTATGGCTGTTCGCAAACCCCACGGAACTGTACTAAGTTTCATCGAGGCGTACTGGCGCAAACATCAGAACAGCCCAACAGTGCGCGAAATCACTACCGGCACTAAACGCTCCCAAGGAAGCATTCAGAATAGTCTGAAATGGCTTGAGACCAATCAGTACATTACCCGTCGCAAACGCACATCACGGGGGATCAAACTGGTAAACGTTGACCCGTTGGAGCTTCACTATGGTGATCAGCCCACTCTTGATGGGTTACCCATTCGCGGTGAGATTGCTGCCGGCTACTGCCATGAACCAGCCACCGAGGACCATGAGTGTCTCAATATTGAATACAGTGGCCGTAAGCTCAATGACTATGTTCTCAAAATTTCAGGGGACAGCATGGTGGGGGCTGGCATCCCCGATGGAGCCTATGTGGGCATCCGTCCAGTATCCGACGATTACCGACCCAAACCAGGGGAAATTGTGGCTGTCTATGTAGAAGGGCAAGGTGCTACCCTCAAGCACTTTTTTCAAAAAGAATCAGTGGTAGTACTAGAATCGGCTAATCCCAAATATGAGCCGATGATCTTTGACTTAGAAACCAATAACCTCCGAGTTCAAGGCACCCACATTTTTACCCACTGGCAGTCCGCTGCGCTGGCTTAAGTGAAGGGACTGCACAAAAGACCCAACAGAAGACTGGCCGTAGGCAGTCATGTTTGGAGTTAGACTGTGCTGTCGTAAAGAATAGTGGTCTGTCAACACTCAATCTTTCTTTAGGTTAAGGCGGTGAGTTCGCTTCACTACTCACTGCCTTAACCTTTTTTGATCTTAATGTTGCACGGGTTGCTTCACCAAAGCTTCATGCTTGTGTAAATAGTTGCTTTGGATTACAGCTATCCTGCTGCAATTCAAAGCTATCAGTATTTACATCAAACTTTAAGTTTTAAAGCATCAGGGAAAACAGTTGCTAATGATACCGTTGGCCAAATTGATGCCATTAATGAAGCTAAGACAAATTAAAAAATCTGGATTCAGCAATTTGTACTGGAATCTTATAGGTATAAAGTTCCTGAGCGCTGATGCAGACGACTCATTGTCTGGATCTAATAATAAAAATGCATCCCGTATTAAAAGATTGGTTACAAAACCTTGGTTGTCTCCTTCCCCTGGGGTTCCTTGGCTTTTGCATGGCTTTGATTGTGCATTGGGTCAGTACTGAAACAGGCCCTGCTAGATTTGTCATCACTTGGCAAGCAAAAGTTTTAGAGGGTCAATATTCTCCCAGGATTACGATGGCTATCTTTATGGTGCCGGCCTTAGTGCTGGTCTGGTTAATGTCGATAGGCTGTCGGCGTGTGCTGACAAAATTAGGAGCCTATGACCGGCCTACTACTAATGCCGGTTTCGAAACCCCCAAAAGAAGTACCTATACAAAACCCTGAGGGACATAGACCAAGGTTTTGCGGGCCATAGCCAGTTGCACAGGGGAACGAGATAGAGGTACACCGCAAAGGGAATAAACCCTGGGCCGACCATCAACACGGTGGCTGGTACAAGGCCAGCAATATTCCAGGGAATCATCGGGGCCAGAACAACCGCCGTATTTTCTAGATCAATGGCGACTTGCTGACTGTAGTCCTGTTGACGATAGTGTGACGCCACCAGCTGATGGGTCAGCAAAATAGTGATGGTTTGGGTACAGCCAAAAGCAGCAGTGAACAGACTGATGCAGGCAGTCCCTGTAAACAGGGTGCGTCGCTGGCGAAATCTCTGTAAGCAGAGGGTCACCGGATCTAAACTATGGGTGCCAGTGAGCAAACCTGATAGGGCTGTGGAGAACAAAACCACGGCACAGATATGGAACATGGGCCACAGACCACCACCTAACAAAATCGTTGCTAGTTGAGGATTGTTGTCTATGTGAAATCCCCATAGGATAAAGCGAAGGACATCTCCAGGAGAATAGTGCTGTAAACTAACCGCTAACCCTGACGCGACGATACAGCTGAGCATAATGGTAATTTTCACATTCACTCGCGCCGTTGCCAGTACTAGGACTAACAAAGTAGGTAAAAGCGTGATGTCATGGAGATTAAAGCTAGCAGCAATCTGTTGCCCCACAGTGGATTGCGGTGAGATATCTAGAGGATACAACCAGGAGACAAGACCATAGATTAACAGAGTTAATGCCAGAGGTAACAGAGACGTTACCACCATCTGTTTTAGGTTCTGATAAATGGGGGTGTCAGTAATGGTAGCAACTAGGTGAGCGCTGGAGGATAAGGGAGAGCAACGGTCGCCTACGTAGACACCGCCAATAATAGCCCCAGCAACTAAATTTAGGTGGGGAGTACCGCTGCTGCGGGCCATAATCATCAGCGCCAGGCCAATGGTGCCTGCTGCGCCAAAGGAGGTGCCAATCAGGGTGGAAACCAGGGCGGAGAGAATAAAGGCGGAGAGAATAAAGTATCGAGAACTTATTAGCTGGGTGCCGTAGTACACCAGGGCGGGAACCGTTCCTGCCGCTAGCCAGGTGCTCATTAGCACACCGATCAGCAGCAAAATGCTAAATACGGGCCAAGATTGTTTGGCTCCATACCAGCCGTATTTGAGTAGCTGCAAGAAGGGTTGACCGCGACGGTAATGAATCAGGGTAAAGAGTGCGATCGCACCCCCCAACGGCCACATCAGTGCCACCCCATGGAGCACGCTCAGCAGTAAGCCTATAAACGAAACCAGCAGCCCCAACGCGATATCCATAACAAACTACTCACCTAACACTCAGCTTCTAACCAGCGTATTTACACTTTCGCTGACTATAATGCCTGTGCCCATAGATTGGTCAAACGCTCCGGATTCCTGAAAATATGCACCTGTCTGACATTGTTACCAATGCCTATGACCTGTTTCTTTGTATTATTGCCTTTTATAGTTTGCATAGATTGTTAATTATTTGGCGATTTTATCGTTATCGACATCTATTGCCTCAACCACGAGAGTATTACCGTGACACCGATCTCCCCACAGTTACGGTACAGCTCCCCATCTTTAATGAAATCAATGTGGTAGAGCGGCTGCTACAGACCATTGCTCAGCTAAACTATCCACCCCACAAGTTAGAAATTCAGGTGCTCGACGACTCCACTGATGAGACGAAACTGGTGTGTCAACAGCAGGTCCAACAGCTGCAAAGTCAGGTGAATATTCATCATATTCACCGTCAGGAGCGAACAGGGTTTAAGGCAGGGGCACTAGAACATGGTTTAGCCATGGCCAAAGGTGAACTGGTGGCTATTTTTGATGCCGATTTTGTCCCGTCTCCGGACACGTTACTCAAAATGGTGCACTATTTCTCAAATCCACGGGTGGGGATGGTTCAAGCTCGCTGGGAACATCTCAACCGCAGTTACTCCACCCTGACAGAGCTGCAGGCCTTAATGCTAGACGGACACTTTGTGGCGGAACAAACCTCTCGCAGTCGAACTGGATGTTTCTTCAATTTTAATGGTACCGCTGGCATTTGGCGTACTGCAGCTATTTACGATGCAGGGGGCTGGCAACATGCCACTGTCACGGAAGATTTAGATCTGTCGTATCGGGCTCAAATGAAGGGCTGGCAATGTGTTTATCTACCTAATATTCAGGTACCAGCAGAACTGCCTATGGAGATGAATTCGTTTAAATCCCAACAGTTTCGGTGGGCCAAGGGGGCTAGTCAGGTCGCCAAACTGTTATTGCCATCGCTATTACAGTCTGATTGTCCTGCCCACATTAAATGGGAGGCATTTTTTCATTTGACCAACAACTTCAACTATTTACTAATGTTGTTACTGTTGGTGCTGGCATTGCCTTACCAGCTATATGTGATGCCCTACAGCTGGCAGTATGCGTTGTTTTTTTATGTGCCCGTATCGTTGATTACAAGCTTTAGTTTGGTTAGTTTTTATTTTATTGCTCAGCGACAGACTGAT
>JBCCJR010000188.1:0-9598 GCA_039045805.1 Cyanobacteria bacterium P01_C01_bin.118 | reverse complement strand
GCTGCAGGGCATTGTCCTGACGGCGAATAATTCGCTGCATTAGAAAGGCTGTCACTCCCGAACCAATTCCTAATCCAAGCAATACGCCGATTCCTGCCTGTGTTGCCATAGCAGCTCGCCCTCAGTTAACTCATTTCCAAGCTCAGGAGGATTATCTCTTATGATGGCAAAGTTTTACATCGTTTAACACCTGACTATTTGTTTGAGCCTCTTAGTTCAAACTATATGTGCTTGCTATACCCACTACGTACATAAGAGTTTCAGCCTTTAGGTGTTTAAATAAATACTTGCCCTGCTTGCGAATTTTGATAAGGTTTATTACACCTCATTAAACTGTGACGGCAGAATTGTTCAAGATGCGCTGTTTCAAATAATTTGCATTACCGTGTAGATACCACTGAATCTTGTGAGGGAGATTATTATCTTTGACTGAGGCACTTAAACTAGACACATCGGGAACTGCAGGCATAGTCAGCGATGCGATCGCAAATGAAACTGACGAGCAAGCATTAGCCCTGGCAATGGCCATTGCCAATGCTGCCGACGATCGCAAAGCCGAGGACATCACTATTCTTCAAGTGGGCGATGCATCCTACTTAGCTGATTACTTTGTCATCGCTACCGGCTTTACCAATGTTCAGGTTCGAGCCATTGCCCGCTCCATCGAATCCACCCTTGAAGACGACCACGGTCGCTCACCGCTACGCACTGAGGGCACCGAAGAAGGTAAATGGGTGATTTATGACTATGGTGAGGTGATTGCCCATATTTTCCAACCCCGAGAACGGGAATATTACGACCTCGAAGCCTTCTGGGGCCATGTCAAGCGCGTTGAATTTATCCCCACTCCTCCAGCCGGTTTAGGACAATAGTGATGCAGAATTGTGTCCTATGATGAAATATGCTAATTAACTCGTAATCGTTGGCTATGAAACGCTCTGCACCGCGCTGCCCTGTTCCTGCTGAGCAGTTGCCTATTCGAGAATATGAGGAGATACGGGAGTCTTGGTTTTACAGCTGGGGGGCTCGCAACTTACGGGGATATGTCCTACCTGTGATTGTGGTCTGGACTTTGAGTTGGTTAGTGGCTGGTCCCATTGCAGCGGCTAGTTTTGCACCGGCTCAATTTCTGACTAAATTTTTGGTCAGTGCTGCTTTGGGGGCATTGGTTATTCCCATACTCACTCTATTACAGCTTTATGTCGGTTGGTCCCATGTGGGCAATCGACTACAGCTGAGGGACCTACCCTACGAAGAGTCCGGCTGGTACGATGGCCAGATTTGGACAAAGCCCGACGATGTGTTTAATCGCGATCGCTTAATTGTGGATTACCAGGTAAAGCCGATTTTGAGCCGCTTGAGAAAAACCTTTGGCATCATTTTTAGCGGTATGGCTATTGGTGTAATAGGGCTATCAGTGTTTTGAGCCTATGCACGTTAGCGATTTATTTAGTGGTTCGTCAGCACTCACATTGGGGGCGCATACTTGAACTGAATGTTGAACAAAGTATCAGTATTAATATCTAAAATTAGCTGTTTCAATCCAAACCTATGCCTAGGCCAAGCCGTATTTCCACTGCTCCGTTATCGGTTCAACTGCTAAGGGAAGGAATTGTCGAGTCTGTCCATCAGGTCCATGCGGCAGTGGCAGACAGTCGCGGACGGTTGCTGTCCGCAGCGGGGGATGCGGACAATGCCAGCTTTATTCGCTCATCTCTAAAGCCGTTTCAGGCCATGGTCGTCACCTCGAGTGGTGCCTTAGATGCCTTTAATCTCAGCGACAAAGACCTAGCCATTATCTGTGGCTCCCACAAAGGGCTAACGACACAAGCACGGCAAGTATTTGGCATTTTATGGCGGGCTGATCTAGAGCCTACCTGTCTACAGTGTCCGGTGCCCGCCAATAAGAAAAGCCCCCTGGAGCATAACTGCTCAGGGAAACATGCAGGCATGTTAGCGGTTTGTAAACAGCAAAGCTGGGAGCTAAGTAGCTATTTACAACGTAATCATCCCCTACAAAAACTAATCCTCAATCAGTTTTCCACATTACTGGGAATGCCGTCAGACGAGTTTATTTGTGCCCATGATGACTGTGGTGCTCCCACCTACTTTATGCAATTGCGCCAGATGGCTACCCTATATGCCAAGCTAGCATCGGGTGAAAGCCTTGAAATGGAGCGGGTGGTGCGGGCCATGACCCATCATCCCGATATGGTTTCTGGACCAGGCGGGTTTGACACTGAGTTAATGCATCTGACCCATGGTGAACTCCTCAGTAAGTCCGGTGCCGAAGGTATTCAATGTATTAGCCGTGTGGGAGAAGGATTGGGCATTGCCATCAAGGTTGTGGATGGGTCTAAGCGAGCTAAATATGCCGCAGCCCTACAGGTCCTGCGCCAGCTAGGGTGGATTTCCCCGGATATTGCTGACACGTTAGCTGAAACCTATCTAAATCTCAGTACTTACAAGCGTTTAGATATGGTGGGTGAGATTACTCTGGCCTAAGTGCATACAGGTGAGTCGCCAGGGAAGACGGCCTTAAGCTGGGACAGCTCCAACAAGCCCGTCTAGAAACTATTTTTGAGAAACCGATAATTCTGCCCAAAAAAGTATTGCGGTTTACACATCCCCTCGCTATAGTAGTAAAGCGCTGACGCGGGGTAGAGCAGTCTGGTAGCTCGTCGGGCTCATAACCCGAAGGTCGTTGGTTCAAATCCGGCCCCCGCCACCATCAAAACAAGAAAGGCTCAAGCTGCAGCTTGAGCCTTTCTTGTTACAAAATTTTCTGATGCACCCCTTTGAGGGGTAACAAATTAAACCTCGAAATGCAGGCGAAGGTTTAATTAGGAATTTTGAATGTTAACTTAAGTAAAGTGATTGCTGTGCTTTGCTATGACGCTTTTTTGTGTTCGCCGATTTGTTAGTCGTCTGATTTTGCCAGTGCTGGTGGCCTTTGGCTTATTTTTAAGTCCGGCACCAGCCCATGCCCTCGGTGGGACGCAGGTGCCCTTGGGGGAAGCCGCTCCTGACTTTACTCTGCCCACCAATGTTGGAGATGGTGAGATTTCTCTCTCAGATTATCTGGGCCAGTGGGTGGTAGTGTATTTTTACCCCAAGGACTTTACCCCCGGTTGCACCCTTGAAGCTCAACGTTTTCAACGGGATTTGCCAGAGTTTATTGAGCGCAATGCCCAGGTGATTGGGGTCAGTGCTGACGATGTGGACAGCCATGCTGAGTTTTGCGACTCTGAGGGGCTAAAATTTCCACTGTTGGCCGATGCTGATGGTGCCGTCAGTCGTGCCTATGGCTCTTGGATGGCCCCCATGTCGATGCGACATACTTACTTGATTGGTCCCGATGGCACCATGCAGGAACGTTTCTTAGGGGTACGGCCTGCTATCCATAGCCAGGAGGTACTGACCCGGTTGGATGAACTTCAGCAGGCCTAGTAGGTTTTGTTTTTGGGGCACGCAATGCCTTTAGGAATCAGGATTTAATAAGTTCTGAATTTTGAGTTTTAAGTCAAGCGCCCAACTCAAAACTATCCCATTCCTTAACCGTTGCTTGTCCCGCCTAAAATAAGGCCTTTAGGTATTCGCGACGCATGGTTGAGATCGCATCAATCGAAATTCCCTTGGGACAGACCGCCTCACATTCGCCATGGTTAGAACAGTCCCCAAATCCCTCAGCTGACATTTGATCAGTCATCTTAAGCACCCGTTGCTGACGCTCAGGATGCCCCTGGGGCAACAGGGCCAGATGAGCCACCTTAGCCGCCGTAAACAATGATGCCGATGCATTTGGGCAAGCCGCGACACAAGCACCACAGCCAATGCAGGTGGCATAGTCAAAGGCCGTTTGGGCATGGTCAGGAGGGACCGGCATGGCATTCGCTTCTGGGGCTGACCCAGTCTTAACCGAGATAAATCCTCCAGCCACCAAAATCCGATCAAAGGCGCTCCGATCCACCACCAGGTCTTTGACAATGGGAAATGCCTGGGCCCGCCACGGTTCGATGACGATGGTATCGCCGTCTTGAAAATTTCTCATGTAAAGCTGACAGGTGGCCGTACGCTGCTGGGGGCCATGGGCTTGACCGTTGATCATCAGATTGCAGGAGCCACAGATCCCTTCTCGACAATCGTGGTCAAACTCGACGGGATCTTTACCTGAGATCGCGAGTTGTTCATTTAATAGATCCAGCGCTTCTAGAAAAGACATATCCGGGGAAACCCCCGTCAGCTGATAATCCTCCAGATGGCCCTGTTGTTCTGGGTCGCTCTGCCGCCAAATTTTAAGCTGTAGCTTCATTTCTCTATGATGGCTGTCTTTACTCTATGGTAAAGCCAGTATTGCTTTGTTGCCAGACTAGCCTTAGCACTCCCGTAGTATTTCAGCCTCTTCGCCATTTGGCTTAATTTTATTACGTAAATGTAGAATTTTGTCTTTAGATAGTCTCTGCTATCTTGCCAAAGCTTCTATCCATAGTACTTTAAGCCAAAACGTCCGCAAAAATCCAGACGACTCCATTGGCTAGTAAAACAATTTTTTTTGAAATCTCCTTATTGTCACTGGCGTCTTTTGTTGTCAGTCTCCTTTAGCGTTAGAGCATGGGAGCATTGAGATATTTAGAGACTCTATTCTATAAAGTTAACGCTGTGTTGCAATGAGAAACTATGCTGTTTTAATAGCTGGTGCAGCTGCCGCACTGGCGGTTTTTGATGGTCAAGTATCTGTGGCTCAAACTGTTTCCTATGATGTCACTGTAGATGTGGTGTCTGGACCTCTGTCAGGTGAGCGTTACACAGGTACGACACTTATTGATCTAACAGACCCTAGCAATAATAACGAGATATTTAAATCTACCTCAATTGTATTTAATTTTGGAGGTACGGAGTTTACCGAGCTGGATGATGTGCAAGACCCCGATGCCAACTCCCCTAGGGCTAATTTTCAAGATAGTAATTTTTTAGGGAATACCTTTATTGTGTCTCGGTTTGGAAATCACCCCACCGATATCCCTCTAATTCAAGATATTGCCATTGATGGCTTTGCCATTGATAACAATGATTTTGGTTATCTGATTGGAACAGATCTTTATCGCGGCACAGTGAGCTACAGCTTGTTACAAAACTCTGAGCCGCTCGATGAACCGTTTGATGAACCGCTTGATGAACAAATTCAGACAGTGCCAGAACCTTCAGTCTGGGTTGGTTTGGCCACAGTGTGCTGGACAGCAGGCTGTGGCCGTCAGTTAACTCGTCGTCGTGTTAGCTAGTTAGTTAACAACAACCGCCACCATCATAAAACCAGGTTGATGGGGTCAAGAGAATATCATCAGGGAAACTTCTGGCCAGGTTGTTAGCTGTTTTATCACACACCGCCAGGGGTACACCTGGTTGCATAATGTGCCCCGCTTTGTCGTCAAGATACTCTTCTGTTCCGGCATAAACGGCGGTTTTACCCGTAAACACACAGGCTCCATCCGGGGGGGTAGGCACCTTAAAAGCAACAGAATCAAGACTTTCTAAAAGTAAGGGCTGATCCAGCTTATAGGTCTCTTTGCCCAGTAATCGATAGGGTCGTCGGGCGCGAATTTCCACCTGGCCAAAACCAGTATCGATCAGGGCCTGGATATAGGCTTCGTAGGTCAGGGCACCCGACAGACACAGGGCCCGCAACCGTTCATCCTGTTGTAAGTGAAGGGGAATGGGACGAGTGGCAATGGGATCGCTCATCACCAAACGGCCACCGGGCTTAATTACCCGGTAAGCCTCTTTTAGGGCACGGGCTAAATCCGCTGGTTCAAAAATATTGAAAAGACAGTTTTGCGCCATCACATCGACAGAGTTGTCGGGGAGGGGCAAATTAAAAGCATCGCCGTCTCGAATATCCACAAAGCTGGTGTCAAACCAATCGTTTTCTTCGGCGGCGATGGCCAAGTTTCGCTGGGCAGCTGCCCGCATCGAATCTACCGGATCCACCGCAATGATGGCCTGGGGACGACGGGAAAAGTACGCGAATTGTAGGGCCTCAATTCCCCCACCCACGCCAACGTAGAGAACAGTCGGATCGCCTGATAGCTCAGAGGGATGGACGGTGGTGCCACAGCCGTAGTTCATTTCTTGCATCAGGGTGGGCACCGTCAGCCCAGGTAGCTGCAAAGGGGTGCTCTGTACACAGCAAAGCCCCACCATGGGGTCTTCGGCAACGTCACTGTAAAACTTTGCTGTGGTTTCGAGATAGCTCATAGTATTCTCCTAGGGGAAATGGGTATGGGAGGAATGTTTGATTGTAGGCGGTTAGCCCATTGTTTGTTCGATGATGTTGGAGGACCAAAGTGCTGGGCCAAATCTGATGATGTCAGATGTAATAGCACACCGGACTCTGGCACCACTGTTGATGTCAGATGGTAATGGCACATCGAACTCTGGCACCATCTGGTAATGTCAGGAGAAATTTATGCTGACGGCCAAATTCATAGTCATTAACGCCCATGGAGCTGAAAATCTCCTGAAAATCGGCTTAACCTGTGGTGATGGTCTAGAAGTCTAGCAGTGTATTTTTCAATATAGGGATGGAGGAGTCTCAATTAGGCTGAACTCAAAACAGTGAGTGCCTTGCGGGTGCTGCCAGGCTGTTTGAGTTGCGGCAGTTAATTTGTGGGTGCTGCTGTCTGTGGCAAAGTTGGCACAGAGCTGGTATTGGCTATCGTCGATTTTTTGGTATCCATATACGGCTTGAGTGATGGGGTCCTCACGTTGATCCTCAGAGGCGAGGGTGTCGGGAAGAACATAATCGGTCTGTTCTTGGTTTTTCCAATAAAGGGTATTTGCGATCGCATTTAAGTCTTCTAGACGCTGTCGATCGCTCATCAGCAATCGCTGCTGGCCAGGGGTGCCTAACACCCAAAATCCTGCCACTGCACCAGTCGCCACTGCGATTGTGGCCATAGCAGCAAATATACGATCAAATACAGAATGGGTCATTTTTAAACCAATGACTTCAACCAGTGATTTTACGCCTGGGCTGGACGTCGTTGAACCCATTGATAGTAGTAAGTGAGAACGCTACCATCAATCATCAAAATCACTAACACCTTAAGTAAAAAGCGAGGCGTCAGCTCACCGCGTAAAAACGATGTTAAAAACGCCATCAATGTACCGATACCCACCAGCGCCACTATCAGCAATGCAATGTAGGTAAGCCACTTACGGACACCGGAATAGGTTTTCTCACGATAAACCGAGAGTTCCTTCAGAATTTTGCGCATCAGTAGCAAATAAACCGGATACGCCACCAATAAACGGGCCAGACAAAAGGCAATCTGAAATGAGGAATCACCGTAGGTCCGACTGAGGGGATCGGGAATCATATGATCCACCAAAATAAACCCAATTTCCCCTAACGCTTGGGTCCATATCCCCAGGGTGACAAAGGACAACAAATATACAAAGGCATCCCTTGCAGACTCTCCCTGTCCCCCACGAGGTGTAGGAATCGGCAGCCCCACCAGTTCCTCATACACAACAAAATAAGCCCGCTCAATTTCTCGCTGAGGCCAGCCAAAACTACGCAGCAACGTACAGATAAAGTCATCGGCTGCCCCCTGGCTCCGCGCTGCTGCAATAAAGGTGACTAATTCTGAGCGATTTTGAGGCTGTTGGAGAGAGCCTGCAGGAACTACATCAGATGAATCTTGAGAAAAATCTTGAACCATATATGCTGTTAAAGCATGCTTCTTTGGCTAGGCTAACATCGCGATTCCAGAAGGAGGAGAGACCACGGGAATTCTTAATTTCGGGTGATGGATATGCCCGGCCAGATCAAATATTTGGCCGTAGAGAACCGGGCCATGGACCGGGCGGTTGTTGTGGCAGGTCAAAGGTGGTCTGTTGCTGGTCATAGATCATCAGTCCTCGGGCCTGATAATTTTTTAACGCATGGGGGCCATCAATCGAATTAGTATGGACCCACACACGTTTTGACGTCAGCTCCCAGGCCGTTTTCAGAGCCATGGTCAACAGATAGCCGCCATGGCCCTGGCCAATAAACTGAGGCAGCAGGCCAAAGTACTCGATTTTGGCACTTTGGTCAGGCTGCCGCGATAACTCAAAGTAACCGGCTGGTACTCCCTGGACATACCCCACCCACACCCGAATACTGTCCTGGTTCAGGTATTCCAACCACTGTTGATAGGTCCACCGCAGTCGATCTATCCAGTACCAGGAACCACCGACAGCCGTATAGAGAAACCGCTGAAATTCTGGACAGGGCACAACGGCCTCCATCACAGTTAGCCCAGTGGGAGCTGATGGTATGAGCTGCTCTACAGAGAGCATTTCTAAGTAGGTGGTGGTGACCTGTAGTCTGGCCATGTTTGGGACGTGATGGGTAATCAGGTTTGAACTATAAGTTATGGACTGCATCCACAATTCATAATTAAGAACATTCATGATTTAACACTTGCTAGTCCTGGCGCAGGTTAACGAGTTTGGATTTGAGAGTATCCACCTGATTTAGCAAATCAGTTTGGGGCATTTCTGACTGTTCGCCAGAACTCAGCCATTTCAGCTGAACTGTGCCACCGTCCGCCTCGACATCGCCCAAAATCAAACAGCCCAAAGCCCCACTGCGGTCAGCGCGCTTAAACTGCTTGCCAAAGGCGCTGGCACTCAGGTCAATTTCAACGGAGAATCCTTGATGACGTAAATTTTGAGCCAGGAACATCGCCGCAGGTTCAGCCTTTTCCCCACGGGAGACAATGTAAAAATCCAGCATTGTTTTTGGAATAGTCTGGAGCTGCTGGAGCAAAATTGTCAGTCGCTCTAAACCAATAGCAAAACCAATAGCAGGCACCTCTGGCCCCCCTAACTGCTGAACCAGACCGTCGTAACGACCACCGCCACACACTGTCGCCTGGGCCCCCAAGTCCGCCGACATAATCTCAAAAGCGGTGTGGGTATAGTAGTCAAGTCCCCGCACCAGACGAGGATTGATGTTGAAGTCAATATTTAGGGTGGTCAACTGAGCCTGTACCTGATCAAAGTGGCGTTGAGAATCCTCGCTCAGGTGATCCAGCAGGTTGGGGGCGTCCTTGACGATCTCTTGGGTACGGCTGTCTTTACTGTCGAGAATGCGCAGTGGGTTACGGCTGAGCCGGTCTTGAGAATCTGCGTCCAGGTCGTCTTTAAAGGGGGTGAGGTAGTTAACCAAAGCCTCACGATACTTTTGGCGATCTTCGCCCTGGCCCACGGAGTTGAGATCTAAGGTGAGAGACTGTAGACCTAAGGTTTGGAGAATGTCGGTTGCGATCGCAATCACCTCAACATCTGCCCGTGGATCGCGGCTCCCCAAAATTTCCACATCCAACTGGTGAAACTGACGCTGACGCCCCTTTTGGGGACGCTCATAGCGGAAGGCTGGTCCACTGTGCCATAGACGCTGTACCCCACCGCTGGCAAACAACTTATTACTAATAAAGGCCCGCACCAATCCCGCCGTAATCTCCGGTCGCAGCGTAATGGAGCGACCCCCTCGATCCTCAAAGGAATACATCTCCTTAGACACCACATCGGTGGCCTCTCCAATGCCGCG
>JBCCJR010000187.1:0-9600 GCA_039045805.1 Cyanobacteria bacterium P01_C01_bin.118 | reverse complement strand
GGACATGGGGGTTTGTTGACAAGCTGTCAACAAACCCCCTGCAATTACTCCTATTAACCTTGTGCGCAAGCTGCTGGCCATGGGGTTAAAATTCAAGGTCGTAGCGTACGCTCATCGTAATGCCAGGGGAGGCAAACCGTCGGTCATCCCTTCGGCCAACGCGTTCTTGAGCGGCCGCAGAAATATAGTCATCGTTCAACAGGTTCTCAATCCCAAGAATCAGACGACCGGGTCCAAGTTGTAAGCTGCTAACCAGGTCTAGGGTGACATAGCTATTAACTTCAAACGCGTCAACGCCATCATCAAAGGCGCGATCGCGGTCGCCCACCAGCAACAGCTGCAATCGATTGGACCACCGAGGTGTGGTCTGATTTTTCACATATAGTCCCAGTTTGTAAGGGGGAACGCTGAGACCGCTTAAGGCATCAAAATCACCGTCATCGTTAGCATCATTTTCACCCTCGGCCCAGGTAAAGTTTCCGCCAAATCGCCAAATATCGCTGGGCTGCCAGTCAAGGGTGGCTTCTACACCATAGTTGCGCTGGGGGGCACGCACTGTTTCCGTAAATCCAGTCTCAGAGTTAAATAAAAGGCTGGCTCCTAAATCTGACTCAGTGTAAAATCCAGCAAGGCTGGCCTGGATAGTATCGAATTCGGCCCGCGCTCCAACCTCAAAGTTATCTACCGATTGAGGCTGAAACAGTAAATCATTATCAATGTCAAAATCAGCTTGAGCACTTGAAAAGGCTGTGCCTAAATTAGGAATTGAAAATCCCTGGGAGAAATTGGCAAATACCCCTATTTCTGGAATGGGCCGATAGAGCAGCCCGGCATTAAACGAAACATCATCATCACCACCGCTGCCCCCCTGACGCTCACGGGGATCTCTAAACGCTAGCTGGTAATCATCCACCGAGAAACTAATATCGTCGTAGCGTAACCCGCCGCTAATCTGAAACTGGTCGCTAATATCCCAGCTTGCCTGGGCAAACAGCCCTAGTTTGTCCAATTCATAAGGAGGAAACAGGGAAAACTGGTCGATAATATTAAGTTCTTGATTGGCATCAAAAGCAACCGGATCAAGAAACGCCGCTGTAACCTCATTCTCTTCTTCAGCGTAGTCCACACCCCACAGCAAACTGGCAGAATCCCCCAGGGGCGTATCCACCTGTAATCGAGCGCCGATTTCTGAAATATCAGTCAAATTCTGAAAAATGTCGGGGAAGAAATCTGGTAGATTACTTGCTCTTAAATCGTTAAATCTGACGGCCTGCTCAATGTCTTTGAGATAAAATTGGGCATCTAGCTGAGAGCCAAACACGTCAGCATGACGATAGGTGAGATTGAGGTTGTGATTAATTGTCTCAGGTGGCTCATCATAGTCAAAGTCTCCTAAGAACAGTGGCCTAGCCACCTGAGTGCCAGGCTCAGTCGTTACAGCTGGATCTGTTGTGAACTCTGTAGTTATGGTGTTTCTGAAGAAATTGTAGGAAAGCCCAAATCGCTGATTATCGTCAATGTCGTACCCCACTTTGGCGAGTAGGCCTAGACGGTCGGCGTCATTGATACCACTAATGGGAATAATCCGATTGTCATTAGCATCAAACCTAGCATTTTCAACGTCGTAGCTAATGGAAAGACGACCATCAAACCCGTCTTGTGCGGCAGCTACACCGAGACCACCCGTATAGCTGATGCTACCATCATCATTTAGGTTAGTTAGAGAGGCAATTACACCAAAGTCTGCCTCATAGGTAATCGCGCCCTCAGCGGGGGTGCGAGTGATGATATTAACAATACCGCCAGTAGCTCCATCACCATAAATGGCGCTAGCGCCAGGCACCACCTCAATGCGCTCAATTGAGTCAGGCGCAATTGTATCAAATGAATCGACACCAGGACCATTGGCATTTTGAGGAACGCCATCAACTAACACTAGTGCATTACGTCCACGTAGGGTAAATCCACGGGTTGACGACTGTAGCGGCGGTGGAGAAAACCCAGGAATCAGCTTTCCTAGGACATCAGACAAATTATTGCTCAGCTGTAGCTGCTGTTGAAGGTCTTCTCGGTCAATCACTCTGACAGAGCGAGGCACGTTAGTAATCTTTTCTTCTGTTCGCGTAGCGGTAACAACGATACGCAGAGTGTCTTCAGCAGTTTCTATATCCTCACTTTCGGTCTCTTCAGCTTCTGACGCCTGGGCAAGTGTCGGCGACCTATCTGTTGTAGATATATTTTCAGGATTGTTTTTGGGGCTTAATCCCTCCGACAGCAAAGGATTGGCTAAACTTGGCTGACTGACGATGGCTAAGATTAAACCGGCTAGGAGATGATGGCTCACCAGTTTGTTTACGATTGTCATGCTTCCTCACACCTTAATTCTGTCTTGAAAACTAACCCCATCTTTAAAAAACACTTCGCGAGCGATGTGCGGACTTTTTCTGACTGCACATGATGCCTTAAATGTTATTTGGCACCTGCAGCTTTCCCATGGAAAACTGTTTGCATGCGGGTTATTTAAGAGTTGTTTTCAATATAAATGTCTGAGTAGACAAGCATCTAGGCTTTACTGTCTCTGAAAGCTAATGTTTTGTCTTCTAGAGCGATTTTTTATTATTCTCAGAATAAATTTTAGGATAAAGAAGCAATGTTTCATCTTTTACAAAAATAATTCATCCTGCTGCTGAGATTAGCAACAGGATGAACTAGTGGAGCTATGAGTAGTTTAAGGACAGTTTTTGACGGTGCCTTATAAGCTGATAGTGATCAGCATATAGCTGGCTGCGAGCACACTTGCCACAGATACCCATCCACCAATTCTACGCAGAACAATGGGGGGAGTACTGCTGCTCAAGAGAGATTTAACGGGCCCTTTGTAATTAAATTGAATCAGATTACCTTTCCCTTGATACCGTTTGATGCTTAATTCTTTCGGCAAAGCAGGTAAATTTTGATCACTGGAAAATAGCTTTATAGAACGACGATGGGGAATCTGATGTAGCCCAAATGCGTTTATGTATTCGTCACTGGTTGTCAGCTTTTCAGCAAAGGCTTCAATCCCTTCGGACGCTAGCAGAGAGCTCCACTGAAAGACTTCTGCTTGAATAGCAGGTCGACCTAAAACCCGTTCAAAACAAAGTTGGACAAATCGATAGTTACTGTTATTTGCCAAGATATAGTTGACGAACATATCGGAACAAATCAGCTTACACACCATATCCTGAGTAGTTAGCTCATTATTGAGATAGGCAGAATCCAGAGCTTCATTATGGTGAAAATCAATATTTCGGTTGTCTTTAAAGAGGCGACGATAAATAGCCTGGAGACAATCACGCTTGTCCATCACTGATAGGGAGCTGGACCGACTCGATTCAACATTCTCTAGGAAAAGGGAGCTATCTTGAGTTGCAAGAATGAATTGATTGTCAGTTGCTAAAGTTTGTATCTGCATTGATTTGAATAAATGGAATAAATCTTTGACATTGAGTAACTGGTGATGTCTTTATCCTATAGGAGTAGGAGTTAATAAGAATAAATGTCGACAAGTATGTTTACCTAATCAGTGTTGATATACCAGATTCTCAGAGAAAGCCTGCTATTCCATTATAGAAAATCAGGCAAAATAGTTATTTATATGCCTCCTGAAATAAGAATATTTGTCAATAGTCCTGGGCGACTTTAAGGAGGCATATGGAGATATGCCAAACTTTGTGGGAGCTGTCTAGTGAGCTATCCAATTCTTTTGAGATACAAACTAGGGGCAACCTTGAACTTTTTCTTAAAAGCTGCGACAAATGAACTGCGACTGTTATAGCCAACACTGCGGGCAATTTCTTGAATATTGAGACTGCCTGTTTGTAACAGCTGGCACGCTTGCTCCATGCGATAGTTGTATAGATAACTAAACACAGTCGTGTCGAATACTTGTTTGAAGCCCTGGGTAAGTTTTAACTCGTTTAGATGTACCCGTCGGGCCAGCTCTGCCAAAGAGGGTGGATTCACGGCATTTTGAATCAGGATATCCCGTGCTTCGTAGATCCGATCAATATCTCGTGCTTTTAGAGGTGAGGATCGTTTGGATGAACCAATGATGACCTGATTAAAGTGCAGCGCCAGTAGCTCCAGCACCTTACCTTCTAAATAAAGCTGACGGGCAATGCCTTGATAGGGCCATTCTAAAATCTGCTGTAGAATTTGCTGCTGGGCCGGAGTAATCTTGCTGGGATGATAGAGGATTGTGTTTTCTGGATGTTCCAGAGTGTTTCTAAGGGCCGTAGGGAATTCGTGGATGCGATCGCAAAACCCGTGGATCAGCTCCAGGGAAACTTGAATGTGAAACCGACAAATACGATGGTCAGCCGGATACGTCTCAAGTTCACCCGTATCCGGCACCCGATACATATAGCTTTTGCCCGCCACCTCTTCCTCCGGACTGGCCAGACCATCATTATCCACTTGACACCCACCCGACAGGTAATAGCAAAACGTCAGCGGCATCGATTTTTTATGCTGCTGTACCTGGTAGACCTGGGTATGGTGATTGGTCACGTCCATCACACTGAGCAATAACCCTGGACGCAGCTGAATCTCACGGTTCCACCCCTGACCTAACACTGACGGGGTACGACGAAAGCACTCTTCTCCTTCGGCATACATACTTAGGCTACCGCTGGCACGGTACTCCTCTGTAATTTCCCGAACCTCGTCACCTGTCAGAATCTTTGCCATCAGGAACCCGTGATCATACTGAAATTAGTATGACACTATTGGCAATGATTCTCAATATGTTGCCCTGACAGATCGAATGGGTATGGGCTGACAGCCTAACCTTATTAGTTCAGGGAGTTAGTTCAGGGACAGTAGGCACTTTAGAAGTGCCCACTGAATGCTTTAGCACTAGCCTTTAAAACTCAACAGAGTAACGCAGACTGGCATTTATGCCAGGGGATGCAAACCGTCGTGTCTCAAAATTACCTACGCGTTCCTGGGAAATAACCGAGAGATAGTCGGTGTTTAAGAGATTCTCAATTCCCAGAGTGAGCCGACCCGGTCCCAGCTGTAAACTGCTAATGAGATCCAGAGTGACATAGCTATCGATATCAAAGGGATCAACACCCTCATCAAAGGCGCGATCTCGATCCCCCACCAGCAGCAGCTGCAGTCGATTAGACCAAGTTGGTGTAGTCTCATTCTCGACATACAGCGCCAGCTTGTAAGGGGCAACGGTCAGGGAGCCCAGCGGTTCAAAATTTCCATCGTCATCGAGATCATTCTCACCCTCGTTCCAACTAAAGCTGCCCCCTAACCGCCAGACATCACTGGGCTGCCAATCCAGGGTGGCTTCCACCCCGTAGTTTCGCTGCGGTGCACGGTCCAGGGTTGTACCGTTGATTTCAGGGTCAAATCTAAAGGCAGAGCCGAGGCTCGACTCGCTGTAGAACCCAGCAATGCTGGTCTGAATAGTGCCAAACTCAGCCCGGGCACCAATCTCAAAATTATCCACATTCTGAGGCTGAAACAGTAAATCAGTATCAGGGTCAAAATCAGGTGCCGTGGAGCCCAATGCTAGCCCCACATTAGGGATTGAAAAGCCTTGGGAGAAATTAGCAAACACTCCCACCTCAGGAATTGGCCGGTAAAGCAGACCAGCATTAAAGGACACATCATCAAAGCTGCCGCTGCCACCCTGGCGCTCACGGGGAAACTGAAACGCTAGCTCATAGGGGTCTGCTGAGAAACTAATGTCGTCATAGCGAATGCCGCCGCTAATCTGAAACTGGTCGCTAATGTCCCAGCGTCCCTGAACAAACAAACCTAGATTTTCAAGCTCGTAGGGTGGGAAAGAAGAAAACTCATCAATGACGTTCAGCTCTTGGTTGGCATCAAAAGCAACTGGATCAATAAAGGGAGCCCTATTGTTGTTTTCCTCCTCAGAATAGTCAACGCCCCACAACACATTGGCAGACTCTCCTATGGGCGTATCCACTTGTATTCGGGTGCCAATTTCTGAGAACTCATTAATGTTCTGGAAAATATCGGGGAAGAAATCCGGCAGGCCGAACAGGCGGATGTCACCAAATTCCTGCGTCACCGTCAGATCGTTAAAGAAGACCTGAGCATCTAGCTGGGAACCAAACACATCCTCATGGCGATAGGTGAGATTTAAGACATGGCTAATGGTCTCAGGTGGGAATTCATAGTCAAACTCTCCCAAGAATATTGGCCTTGCCCGCTGGGTTCCCGGAATATCAATGATAGATGTGTCAGTGGCAAACTCAGTGTCTAGCTCATCTTTGAAAAAACTGTAAGTAAAGCCTACTCTTTGATTATCGTCAATGTCATATCCAACTTTGGCAAGCAACCCTAGACGGTCAAACTCATTTAGACCTGCAAACGGAATAATGCGATTACCGTCGGAGTCGAATATGGCATTCTTGATATCGTAGTTAATAGAAATGCGGGCATCGCCACCATCCCCGGCTGCAGCTACACCAAGGCCACCCGTATAGCCGAAGCTGCCATCGTCACTCAAATTGGTTAAACCGGCAGTAACGCCAAAGTCGGCATTATAAACAACGCCATCTTCCACTGGCGCACGGGTAATCAGGTTGATGGTGCCGCCCGTTGCTCCATCCCCATAAAGAGCACTGGCACCAGGCACAACTTCAATGCGCTCAAGGGAATCAGGTGAAATCGTATTCAACTCAAAGAAGAGAGGACCGTTGGGATTTTGAGGAACACCGTCAACTAGAACTTGAATGTTCCGCCCGCGCAGGTTAAATCCACGGGTTTGGATTTGCAGCGGCGGTGGCGAAAACCCAGGCACCAGTTTCCCTAAAATATCCGGCAGGTTTCTGGTTAGTTCTGCCTGCTGCAGAATGTCTTCTCGCTCAATCACTCTGACGGTGCGGGGCACATCGATAATATTCTCTTCTGTACGGGTAGCGGTAACAACAATGCGAAGGCTTTCCTCGGCCTCGTCTATCTCATCTTCCGCAGTTTCTTCTGTGCCTTCAGGGGTTTGAGCCAGAGTCGGTAAACTATCGGTGACAGCATTGTTACCGGCTGAACTCTCAGCAGGCAAACCATTGGCTAAACCGGGTTGAACAAAGATAGCTAGCATTAAACCAGCTAGCAAGTTGTTGCTAACTAGTCTATTTAGAATTGTCATGATACCTCACACCTTAACTATGCACTGAAGAACAAGCCTGTCAGAATAGGACCCAAAAAATTCTGCAGGAGACATTTTCTCCAAACACAAACATGTTTTGCTTAAGAATTATTACCAACTATAAAACCTTGCAGGATCGATTTCCCGTGGGTGGCGTCTTCGAGAGCTAGCATTTCTTTTGATCGCCGATCTTTGTTCCACTACGATCACGTTCAAACGGCTATGCTGATTGCTTTTTAGCTGGCATAACACTATCTAGTTTTCTTTAGATAGATGCTGGGGGTTACCCCAAATTTCTTTTTAAACGCTGTGCTAAAAGAACTACACCTGGTGTAGCCAACGCTGCGGGCGACTTCCTGAACATTAAGACTGCCTGCTTGGAGCAATTGCTGGGCCTGCTCCATACGATAATCGTGTAGGTAGTTAAAGACACTGGTGTTAAAGACCTGACGAAAGCCACGGGTCAGCCTGATCTCAGTTAATCCTACTTGCTGAGCAAGTTCTGATAAACAAGGAGGAGCTGCCATATTTTGAATCAAAATATCTCTGGCCGTATAGATACTATCGATATCTTTCCTATTGGTTGGAATCGCAGCTTGAGAGACACTGCCTAGCATCTGGTTTAAGCGCAAAGCTATCAGCTCCAGCACCTTGCTCTCAAGATAAAGGTGGCGAGCTAACCCTTGATAGGGCCACTCTAGAATCTGTTGTAATATCTGTCTTTGAGCTGAGGTAATAGGGCTAGGATGATATAGGAGTTCACTTTCAGGATGCTCTAAGGTATTTCTCAACGCGGTGGGGAATTCATCAATGCGATCGCTAAATCCATAGATTAATTCCGGTGAAATTTGTATATGAACACGGCACAGATGTTTTTCCGCAGGGTATTTTTCCAATTCTCCCGTATTTGGCAATCGATAAAGATAGCTTTTCCCAGAAACTTCTTCCAGTTCCCCAGACAGTCCGTCATTGTCTACCCCACAGCCGCCAGCTAAGTAATAGCAAAATGTTAGTGGCATGGACGATGCATGTTGAGAAATTCTATTGAGATGAATATGACGCTTGGTCAGATTTGTCACCGTCAGATTCAAGCCCTGACGTACTTGGAGAAAACGAAACCAGCCTTGACCCAATACGGCAGGCATACGGGTAAAGTGTTCTAATCCATCCGTGTATTCTGAAAGGTGACCATTAGCTCGACATTCCTGAATAATCGTGTCCACTTCCTGCTGCATCAGAATTTTAGTCATCGTAAAGTAGACATTACGGTTTAGTCAGTATGACATTATTAATAATAATTCTCAATATTGCAGCAGAGTAAACATGATTGAGAGAGTAAGATGCCTTAAAGTTATTTCAAGCAGTCTTCAATATCGGTCAAAATTTGATTCGCTGCCAGAATACTGCGACCACCGGCCCAGACCGCGCCAGAAACTTCACAAACCATGTCCTGTTCAACCGCATTAAGCGTTGCCCACAGCGGGTCGCTGACAAACTCTGTTTTGACAATGCTGCCTTCAAACGCCGCATCGTACATGAGAAAAATAATATCGCCGTCAATGGCGGCTAACTCTTCTTTTGATGGCTGCAGTGCGTACTTTTCGCTTTTTCCCTGAATTGAATTGCGTTTAAAGCCAAGGTCCTGCAAAATCGCTCCTGAAAAACTTTTGGCTGTATAAGCCAAAACACCACCACTCCAGTGGCTAACCACCGACGCTGTTGTAGTTTGTGGCACTTGAGCCAGCTGAGACTTGACCGTATCCACCCGCTGTTGATAGTCGGCTAACAGGTCCTCTGCCTTGTCAGACTGTCCCAAGGCCTGCGCGTGGAGAAGAAAGTGTTCCTGCCAGTTTCCATAGCGTCCGTTGTCTTGGGAAAAGACGGTGGGGGCTATACGCGACAGCTTTTGATAAGATCCCGGTGCTATGACTTTTGTACCTAAAATCAGGTCTGGCTTAAGGTTGAAAACTGTTTCTATATTGGGCTGAAAGCCTTGGCCCACCGATGGAATATCATTGTTGGCCTCTGGATAGATGGGGGAGTCTGCCAGCTCGGGTCTGCCAATGGGGGTGACATTTAGGGCAAATGCGGTATCTAAAGGAGAGTAATCTAAAACAACCACTCGCTGAGGATCCGCAGGAATTTGAGTTGTGCCATTGGCATGGTCAATGGTACGCATAGGGATCTGGGAAGACAGGGATGGGGAGACGGACTGGCAGCTTGCTAACAAGCCGACTGTAACCAACTTCAGTAGAATATTAAACTTAAAGACCCGGTTAGGTAAGGACATAAAAAAAGAGAATAGGTGCGAACGTGTTAAGTTGTGCTCTCTACGCCATCCTATTCTCTCGTATTTTAGAACTACTAGGCGATTAAAACTCAACAGAATATCGCACACTCATCGTTGTGCCCGGAGATGCAAAGCG
>JBCCJR010000186.1:0-9627 GCA_039045805.1 Cyanobacteria bacterium P01_C01_bin.118 | reverse complement strand
CACGGATTTTCATGTTGAAAAAAAGACCCTAATATATGAGCTATGAGGAAGTATCTGCCGCGAACCTGAGCTTTCGATTTCCCATCCAAGCAACCGGTTGATTTTGAAACGGCTCAAGTGCGCTCAGCAATATGGGCAAATGTCGTTTCTTTTTCATCGAAATTGAGATCGTGTCCTCAGCAATACAGATGTGCCCCGAATTACAGATGAACTTCTCAAATAAGGAGGTGGCATTGAGATGGGTATAGCCCTGTAAATCTGACGCCAACAGGCGATAAAGATTATGGGCCAGGATAGACATCGTCAAATCGAAGTCCACCTTGATCACCATAGATGACGACAGTCGGTTGAGATGGAAAAATTGAATGTGTTCGTCAATTTCCTGCTCGACCAACCATCGTCGAGCATATTTTCGAATGACTTGGTCGATGGACAGGTCAAAATCATTGGTGATTAATAAGGCCGGTTTAATCCGCCCGGTTCCCGCGATAGCCAGTTGTCGAATATCCTTACCATAGCCCTGAAGAAAAACGGTTTGTTCATGGACTTGGAGTGTGCGATTACGCCCATCGGCGGCTTTGACTCGTGTGGTTTTCCAGGCAGATTTAGGAAGGGCATTAAGTTCATCAACGATACGTTTGCCTCGACGACGGATAGTAATGAACTTAATGGGATTAGGCAGTTCATCGAGTTGTTTCAGTTGTTCATAGGTGGTGAATTTGCTATCAAAAATCAGATAGTTGAGGGTATGGTTATGATGAGTATGATAGAAATCAACAAATTCGAGAACAACATTATTTTTAGTCTGATGACGGAGGGTGGTATCACCATAGGTAATCAGACCACTGTCAGGGTCTTGCGCTAACACGGCTAAAAGGCTAGTGAGAGATTTATTTCGAGTTCCTGACCAGTTGTTCTCAAGATGGGTGGCATCTCCCCAGTGAGGCAGAGTGGTGAAATCTAGATTAGCACTCTCTGACAATAATTCATGTTGTTGCCAGATTCCGCTCAACGCTTTGAGAAAGGCGTGATTCATCTCCCGACTGACTCGATATGAGTAGGCGGAAAACCAGGCGGTCTTGGGCAGCACATTGAGCCCTGCAAACAAGCCCAATCCCCGATCCATACACCATAAATCATCGGCCCCATAGCGTCGAATGTTGGAGAGTTTCAAGGCAACAAAACTCAAGATAGAGCTTAATCGATTCACTGATTGGGTTTCAGGATAATCGGAATTGACAATCACTTGGTCAATTCCATACTGTTGAAAATAGGGTACCAATCCTAATACCCCAATACTGTGTTGCGTACTAAATGTCTCATTGACATACGTCAGCAGCTTGCTGGTCGGTGCGCTCAGTTCTATAGATGATAACGCTGCACGGCTTTGGGTACGGGAGCGTCGGGGTAATCGTCCAAACCCGGCTTGTTTGATTACCGTATAAATCGTGCTCTCAGAAACACAATAGGATTGCGCATCCAAAGTTGCCTTGATATCAGGCACTGACAGAGATTGTTGACGTAACTGAATAATGAGGTCCTCAACCGCACTGGTGATGTCTTTTGGTTTGCGACCTTTTAGGGGATTCGCGAAGAATTGCTCAGTCGCCTCAGATGTCTCCAGTCGTTGCTTAAAGTCTCGATTGAGCGAATAAAACGATGAGACCGTATAGCCAAACTCCTCGGCCACCTCTGCAGCTGACTGGTCCTCGACATAAAACGCACGGAGCGCCTCATACTGACGATGGGCGGTCGCTTGAGGCTTTGTAAAGAAGTCTATCGCTTTCATGAATTAGGGGGCGTTTTCACAATTAAAGCAATTCTAAAATCTGCTTGTTTGTACCCTCACCAAGGAGCCAACGCTGAAAACGACCATTCAACAAAGGATTTGGGGGGATAGCTCACCACTCGATGTTCAAATGCCAATTCATAGAACGTTGCACTTTACAGAAATACCCCCTGAAAATTTACCTGTGTAAACTTCCTTGAAGGCAGTCAAACTCAAGCTATTTAACCCTTTTACCCATATCACCATTTTTAAATCCTGGGTAGATTTAGGGTGGATTCCCTAACATGAAAATCCGTGATAACCCTTGGTTTTTAGAATTTTGTCGCAGCGCGCAAAATTCTAAAATGTCTCACCGATCACCCAAACCGCTATTCGGGACACCTTTTATATTTTTCTGCTGAGTTTTAGGGCGGGCAGCCCCCGCCCTGACCATTAGGGTTTGGGGCACTCGGAGGAGCCCCAAGCAGCCGGTTTGGCATTTACCAAAGCTTGTAATTGACTCCCACATAGACCCTTTAAAGCGGTGCGTTACGCTTCGCTTTAGCGTAGCCATGCCCGGAGGGCTATACGGCACCCTACAGGCTGGCTTCGACTCCGCTCAGCCAACGATCTACTCTCCATAAAAAGCCGGATAAACAAAGGCAAACGCAGTCGAGCTAGGAATCACCGTCCCATCCATTTCCTCAACAACAACCGTTTCTAACGACTCATCCCACCGAGCCTGAACTGTTCGCCCCGACAGCTCGGCCTCCTGACTCCCCTGCCGCTTCACCTCATCATGAACAAACTGAAAACTGTCCCCAGAAAACCGATTATGGGGCGTCTCCCCATCCGGCTCCCACACATAGCTAACAATCTCTTTCGGATGCAGTTCTAACTGGTCTTGATTCCGCACATCAAAAACAATAGTCTCATCCGTGTAATATGTCCCGTAGGGATACCCTGAATAATTGCGCGTGTGCCCAGTACGTGTCGACAAAATCTGACTATCCGGATATTGCTCTAACCACTGTCCTAAAGTTGTCTTTGTCGCAGGCAACATATCCACCTGTTTATTCACATTAGGACCGACAATTCCAGTCCCCCAAGGCTGGGCATAGAGCGTATCATCTGCCCGATCATACATGACCAAACAACTTTGGTACAGTTTGCCCGATACCCCAAACGTAGTCTCTCCGCGATCAAACGCAATAATCGTGTCACATAGTGGACAGTAGGTCACCGACACATTGACACCACCTATCTCGTCGTTAACAATCTCATGCCAGTTCAACACATTGTAGGGATAGGCTTTCGCTTCACCATTGACCACCATACCAACAACAAGATCGTCAGAAGAAAATGGTGTTGTTGCCGCTGTGTCAAACTCTGGTGCATCAATACTAGGGATACCATCCTTGGGTGGTCCACCGTTCAATAACTGTCCCAGCTCGATGCGGGTAACCTCGTCAGGATCGATATCTTGCTTTTGCAGATCTCCCAGCTCACGACTTTGATCGTGCAACACCTGGGTTAAAGGATAGGCCTGCAACTTGAGGTTAGCTAACCCACCGGCTTGGACTAGCGCTACTCCACCAAACGCTGCTGCTGTAATCAAGGTACCGATAGTAACTTTTGCAATGGGTTTCATCTGCCAAAATCCTAAGGGGTTGCTCGACCTCTTCTAGGATTAGACTGACTAACCAAGGTATATGTCAGCTTAAAGTCATCTGAGAAATGGATGAGAAATGAATTGCACCAATACGTGACGCACATCACTGCATGTGATGCACATCACTGACATCGCCGTAAGCAAGATATGCAGTCATAGACATCTCAGATTATGCACTCATCCTTGCAAATTGTCATGAAATGCAAACTCTTTAATTTTTGTACAAATATATGCAAAGTTACAGCAATTTTTTAAAAGGCTGGGCATCGTAGAAGTAGTCAGTAAAACATCTATGGATGTGACGACCTATGAAAAACACCTTTAAAATTCAATCATCACAACACGGGGCGACCTGTGGCCTTTGCCAGGATACGCTGCTACGTCATATTAGTCAGAGCCGCGTGTTTTGGTACTGCCCCAGCTGCCGCCAAGAAACCGTATGCGAGGAGCAGGAGCCTTTGGAACCCATACTTACGACAACAGGTATCAGCACTGTAGTGTCATCAAAGCGCAAGCTGACTAAAGTTACCGATATTCAGCACATCAGCATTAACGCTAGCTAAGCGTTTTTAGCCTGATTAGGTGGGTATTGAAGCCGCGTTAGCTGAATGTTTACAGACGCAGCTCTCCCACCTGATAGATGTTAGGCACTCTCTAAAATCATTGGACTAATGTGCGTACACTACTGATGTTAAGCACTCTCTAAAATCCATTGAACTAATGTGCGTACACCATATCCTGTGGCACCAGGGTTGTTGTACGCATTGTCTTTTTCACTCCATACAGGCCCGGCAATATCTAAATGAGCCCAGCTGGTGTCTTTGACAAACTGCTTGAGGAATAATGCTGCAGTAATCGAGCCACCAGGACGGGGACCGGTGTTTTTCATATCGGCAACAATTGACTTGAGTCCATCAAAATATTTGTCTTCCATAGGCATCCGCCACAGTTTTTCACCAGCGGCATCAGCAGCATCAGCCAAGGCTGTGGCTAGCTCATCATCAGGACTAAAAAGACCAGCTAGATCATTACCTAATGCCACAATGCAGGCTCCCGTTAGCGTTGCCAGATCCACCATGGCATCTACACCTAGCTTATCGGCATAGACTAGCGCATCCGCCAGGGTAAGACGACCTTCAGCATCTGTGTTGTTGACCTCAATAGTTTTACCGTTGGACGCGGTCAAAATATCGCCAGGGTGCATAGCATGACCGCTGATCATGTTTTCAGTGGCAGCACTGATGAAATGAACCTCTACATCGGGCTTGATTTGGGCAATGGCCTTAGCAGCTCCAAGTACAGCAGCAGCCCCTCCCATATCCATCTTCATCAGCTCGATCATGCTACCGGCCCCTGCTTTTATATTGAGACCACCAGAATCAAACGTCAGACCTTTGCCAATCAGGGCGATTTTTCGTTTGGGGGTGCCGGAAGGGGTATAGGTAAGATGAATAAATTTGGGGGGCATTTCTGATGCCATGGCAACGCCAAGATAGGCTCCCATCCCCAGTTCTTCGCACTCCGCTTTCTCAAGCACCTTAAGGGTCAGACCATAGTCATTGGCTATTGTTTCGGCTGTCTCAGCCAGAGTCATGGGCGTGACTACATTGGGAGGGGCAGCAACCAATTCTCGCGCTAGAATCACACCATCGCAAACATGGGTGGCCGTCTCCAAAGCAGCCTCATGACCAGGCAAGTCCAGTAGGGCAATATCGCTAAGCACCGCATTTGGAGTGTCGGCATCGGACTTAAACCGCTTATCTTCATGCATTGCCAGGATGACTCCTTCGGCAATGGTCTGCGCTGTCCGCTCCGGACTGTTATTCCAGATGGGGAAACTAATACCAAGGGATGCACACTTTTCGCGCTTGGCTAGCTTGGCAGCTACAGCCGCCGCCCGGCGTAATCCTTCTAGCTTGAGGTCTTCGGCGGCTCCTAGGCCAACAATGGCCAACTTTCGTACTGAACCACCGACACGGATCACAGCAGAGCTACCTGTCTTTGCCTTAAATTCTGTTTCGTCGATGAGTTCTTGAAGTAGGCCAGACACCTGATCATTTAAGTCAGATAGCAATCCAGTAAGGGGCAGCGACTCTTCAGATAACCCAACGACTAGACAATCTCCTGACCACGTTAAACAAGATTTGTCCGATGCTACAAACTTCATTCCCATCTCTGTGCTAATTCCCGTCTTAGTATCTAACGATTTCGGCGTATTTATTGACTGAATATCATATACGGCTCTTTATTATGTTCATGGCTTTTAAATAGAACATTAACTAGATTTATTCGTTCGCTTTGACAGCAGAGTAACGCATTATCTTTGACATCTATTAAGCGAGTTGATTCACCATGGGAAAACGCCTTATCAACTTAAGCAAAGAGCAATTGCCATTGCTGCTATTGGGCAGCATCAGCTTTGCAAGTCTAGCCCTGATAATCTTTTTTGCCCAGGCTGCGAAACGGGCACTGCCCGATGCTCAACCGGTGACCACCGAAACGCTACCATCATCGGCATCCAAGGTATTTCGCCTGGCACTGCAGCCACCGGAGGCTCGTGAGCAGCTACTGCAACAGCTGATTGAGTCTGAACCGACCTCTGCAGATGCAGACCTGGGCCGGTATCTACTAGCAACGGATAGGTTAGAGCAGGGGCAGGCGGCTGATGCCGTGACGCTGCTCAGTGAACAAAAGACAGATGGATCTGCCCTAACTCCCTATGTGCTACTCAAGCGCGGTCAGGCTCAGCTGCTAGCTGGGGAATCACCCACTAGCTGGGATCAGCTGCTAGCTGACTATGAAAATCATGGTGCTACAGCGGCAGCTCGTTATGAACTAGGGAAGCGGGATCCAGCCCAGTGGGAAACACTCTTGACTAAACATCCCAGCCATCCAAAGGCCGTGGAAGTAGCGCTACAAAAACTCAAGACTGGTACGTCTAAAGATCAGTTACTAATAGTGGCGGCCCATGGTCTCTACCGTGATGAGTATGAGGCCAGCCTTGATCGGTTGACTAAGGAGTATAGTCAAGAGTTAACGCCTGAACAGTGGGAAACGATTGGTTTTGGGTATTGGGAAAATCAGCGGTATGGCAAGGCATCCCAGGCCTATGCAAAGGCACCACTGTCCCCCAGGAGTCTTTATCGAACGGCAAGGGGGGCGCAGATTGCTCGGAAAAAGGTAGTTGCGATCGCAGCTTACCAAAAGCTTGCCCAAACCTACCCCAATGCCCCTGAAACCGGTTTGGGCCTGATCAAACTCGCCGATTCTCTACCGGACAAAGCCGCCTTAGCCCCCCTCGATCAGGTGATCAAAACCTTTCCAGACCGCGCTGGTGAAGCCCTACTCAAAAAGGCCAACATTTTAGAACAGTTAAAAAGCCCCACATCGGCCAAAGATGCCCGTACCTCGGTCCTCAGCCAATTTAGCGCCTCCGACGCGGCGGCTGAACTACGCTTAAGTCGAGCCCACAAGGCTGCTAAAGCAAATGATTTAACTACCGCCCGTCAGCTAGCAGAAGATTTAGTCGCCAACAGCCCAGAAAACGAACTTGCCGCCGAAGCCAGCTTCTGGTCTGGTAAATGGGCTCAGCAACAGGGTCAGGACCAGCAGGCTCGACAGGCTTACGGACGTACCCTAGCAGACTATCCAGAATCTTACTTTGCCTGGCGCTCAGCTGTCTTACTGGGTTGGAATGTGGGGGATTTCAACAGCGTTCGCTATTTAACCCCTGAGGTGCGCCTGCCTCAACAACGAGAGCCCTTACCTGCAGGATCAGATACCCTACAGCTACTCTACCGTCTGGGTCAGGATGCAGACGCCTGGAGCCTCTGGCAAACAGAGTTTAGCAATGTACAAGACCCTACCGTGGCAGAACAGTTTACCGATGGTGTCCTGCGAGTAGGGGTAGGGGACAATCTGGACGGTATCTTTATGCTCACTAGCCTGGCCTGGCGAGATGAAGCCGCCGAAAAAGCCGAGTATCAAAAACTAAAAACCACCCCCGCCTACTGGCAAACCGTATATCCCTTTCCCTTTTCGAACCTGATCCAAACCTGGTCCCAGCAGCGTCAGCTTAACCCACTACTGGTCACGGCCCTGATGCGTCAAGAATCTCGATTTGAACCCAAAATTCGATCCAGTGCCAACGCCATTGGCCTGATGCAACTTATCCCCAGTACAGCTGACTGGGTTTTAGGCCAAATCGGAGAAAGCAAAGACAACCTGGACACTAAGCTGGAAACCCCCAGCGAAAATATCAAATTAGGCACCTGGTATCTGGACTACACCCACCAGGAATACAACGATAACTCGATGTTTGCTGTCGCCAGCTATAACGCCGGTCCAGGTGCCGTCGCCGAATGGATTGCCCGAGGCTATGGCGACCCGGATGTCTTTGTTGAGAATATTCCCTTTAGCGAAACCAAAGGTTATGTAGGAGCTGTATTTGGTGGCTACTGGAACTATATGCGGCTCTACAATCCAGACATCAAACGGCAAATCACTGAATTTGCGGCCCAGCAGTAACCCAAAATCGGGCATGTTAGCAAACGATCGGTCTATTTCTGTAGGCTTAGGCCTATGCGATTCGAGCAGTTGACCATACAATGGACCAAATAAATACACAAAGCAGCACTCATTTCCGGGAGAAATGAGGGTAGTAGGCTTCCAGATCAAGTCCCTGCAGGAAAGGTCTTCATCGTTTATCACACCAGCAGAGTAACGTGACTAGCTACAGCAACGTTCAGAAGCAACAACTAAGTCAACTTGGCGCTTACCTGCAAGAAAAGCGTCAGGCTCAGGGCAAATCTATCGAAGATATTGCCCTACAGACTTATATTCGGGCTCAACTATTAAAGGCCGTAGAAGCCGGGGACCCGACTGATTTGCCTCAGCCTATTTTTGTCCAAGGATTTATTCGTCGCTATGCCGATGCCCTAGGGTTGGATGGTACTAATTTTGCCAAACAGTTTCCCGTCCACTCTATCCCCAATACCCCCAGACCTGTCCCTAGACCAGCCATTCAGGTGGACATGTCTTATCAGACTCCCAAGAAACCGGTCACCGAAGCAGCCCCCCAGGCTCAGCCCAAGTCGTTCCCATCCGTATCTAAACCAGAGCCTCTTAAGCAACCTGAGCCAGCGGTTGGAGCGATGCCCGTAGTCAATGCCGAATCTATGGCCACTCCGACACCTGCTGCGGCACCCGCCCCGGCCCCGGCTCAGGTCAGGAATAATGAGCGGGCGGCTGAAAAAACAAACGCCACGAATAGCTTCACCTTAGACTCCAAGCCAATGACTGATGGAGAACTAACAGCCCTGGGTCTTAGTACTTTGGCTGACAGTGCTGATCGGGCTAATTCTCCAGACGGGTCTCTATTGGGCAAAGAAGAAATAGTACCGCCATCGTTGGGGGCTGCAACTCCTACTCCCAGACCAATAGGGTCCACCTTGGGCAGCATGGATAATGAACCAAAATCTGGTGTTAACTGGCTGCCGTTGGGTATTGGCGCAGCAGTGGCTGCCGGTGCGATCGCACTGCTGATCCCTATTGTTTTTAACGGTAATAGCGGCAACAACGCAACGACGCCCATCGAAGCAGAAGCGCCTATTGAACAAGTTGAAGTCGCTGAAACAGAAGCAGCTGCTCCAGACCTCGAACCACCTGTCGAAGCAGCTCCAGAGCCCCCTGCTGCGACTGCCAGTGATGCCCCAGTGAACCTGGTCGTAGAAATCACCGAAGCAGGTCCTTCCTGGATGAGCATTAACGTAGACGGAGCAATCGTTTTTGAAGGCTTAATGGAACCGGGCACTAAAGAAACCTGGGAAGGCCAGAAATCCATCACCATGAATGTGGGTAATGCAGGTGCAGCTATTGTTTCAGCTAATGGCAGCGAGCCGAAACCTGCTGGTAATCCAGGTGGGGCTGAGTTTCTTACATTCACCGCTGATGAATAATGGGGGAAATAGGCCAGCGGGCTGCCGCAGTACAACTGCAGCGATACAATACAAAATGTATCTTACAAATTCCTGGCCCCATAGCCCATGACGTCGAACTTAGAGACGGTAGAATCCACCGAGCAGGTTGATTACCTTAACGAACTGCCCGACGAGATAGAAATGTCCCTCTTCGACCATCTCGAAGAGCTAAGGTTGCGTATTTTTTATTCGTTAATCAGTGTCTTGGT